>CAZRIQ010000368.1:0-3083 GCA_964600175.1 uncultured Melioribacter sp.
CGTGTAATAGGGGGTGCGTTAGTTATTTCGGTTTATATTTCCAATTGGCTTGTTATCACTACTTTGTTCATTTCTCTTTTTATAGCCGTAATGAAAAGGAGAGTAGAGATTGCCACAAGTTCAAAAGCCACCGAGCAACGATCCGTGTTGAAAGAGTATTCCTTAAATTTTATTGATCAGATTTCCGCTATTTCCGGAGGCGGTGTAATTTTGAGTTACGGTTTATATACGGTTTCCGAAAGAACAGTCGGTTTCTTTCATACTGAAAATATGATTTATACAACTATCTTTGTGATTTTCGGCGTTTTCCGTTATATGTATTTGGTCTATCAAAAGGATAAAGGAGAAAATGTGGCAGAAGTTGTACTGACTGACCTCCCGATGCTTGTGAATTTGGGTTTCTATGTAATTTCACTTTTCTTAATAATTTATTTAATCAGGTAAGTAAAAATGGCGTACGATGTTTTAGCTTTGATTGTTTTGTTATTGCTTAGCGGATTTTTCTCATCTGCCGAGCTTGCGTTTGTAATTTCGAATAAAATCAAGATTGAAGTAAAAGCAAGAAAGAACGAACTTGCTGCGAAGAACTCTTTGCATTTTATTCATCACCCGCATGAGTTTTTCTCGACAATCTTAATCTCAAACAATCTCGCAAACATAGGTTTTACTTCCATTCTTACAGTGTTTTTGGTTGCACAGTTTGGACTGAATGACTTTGAGATATTGATTATTTCCACAGTGTTAATCCTGGTTTTTGCCGAGTTAATTCCAAAGTATATTGCCAGGGAATTACCGGACAGCATGACTAACCTTTTTTCAATTCCTATTAGAGGAATTTCGATTTTGCTTTATCCGCTTGTAAAACTAACCTCTTCAATCACTGCGTTGTTGACAAGATCGAATGAGTTGAGTGAAAATGAGATTGTTCATTTATTCGATAAAGAAGATTTGCATGAACTGATTGATGAAAGCTCCGAAGCCGGTCAAATTGCTGAAACCGATTCGGAAGTAATCGGTAAAATAATCGATATACGTGAACAGCGTGTTTATGAAGCAATGACGCCACGTACGGAAATTGTGGGTGTTGAAGTTGATAGTTCCATTGAAGAAGTTCTTAACAAGTTTATAGAGACGAATTATTCCAAGTTACCTGTTTACCAGGAGAACCTAGATAACATTAAAGGTCTTGTTTTTGCGTATGATATGTTCAATTCACCTAAAGATTTGAAATCCATAATCCGAAGTGCAAAGTTTGTACCGGAAACAAAAAAGAGTCTTGAAATGTTAGACGAGTTTGTTAAGAAAGGATTTTCATTTGCAGTTGTCGTGGACGAATTTGGCGGAACAGCGGGCATCCTGACTATTGAAGATATAATTGAAGAACTTTTTGGTGAGATAAGAGACGAATATGATGTTGAAGAAGAACCGGTTAAAAAAATCAGCGACAATGTTTTTATACTTAGGGGTAAAGTTGAGATTGATTATTTAAATGAAGAGTATGAAATGAGTATTCCCGACGGTGATTACGAGACTATTGCGGGATTTATTACTTATAAGATTGGTCGAATTCCTTTAAAAGGGGAATCAATAAATATAGATTGTTTCAATATACTGATTCTAAAATCCGACAAAACCAAAATAGACCTTGTGAAACTCACCGCCCTGCATCCGGAATAATTTCATATCATACCTTACTATTTATTAGTTAGACACGTCTGCAGTTTAATACGGAACGATAGCAGATAATCCAAGAAAGGAATAAGTCAAAATGAGTTTTGAATTTTCTCAAATCTTTGGGAAGAGTGTAAATGTTCCCACTCCTGATTCCGAAACATTTGATAACAGCATTAAAAATGATAAAGATGCTGTACTTCTTGATGTTCGAACAGAAAAAGAGAACCGGGAAGTTCGCATACCTAATTCAGTTTTGATAGATATCTATCAACCAAGTTTTGTGAGCGAGATAGAAAAATTGGATAGATCAAAAAATTATTTTGTCTATTGCAGAAGCGGACACAGAAGTTATCACGCAGCAAAGCAAATGCTGCAGATGGGTTTTGAAAAGGTTTACAATCTTGTAGGCGGAATTATCAAGTGGGACAAAGTAACCGAAAGAGGTTAGCAATTGGAAGTATTAGCAAATGAGAAATGCCCTAATTCGTTTTAGATATTTTTTATAATTAGTTATTGAGAGTAGAGGCGAGCCTGCCTGCGGTAGGCAGGGTCACCTCGCCCACAATACTAGAGTTGATTACAATTGATGTAATAATTCATTGCAGTTCACTTTAGTGAACTGACATAAATAGAAAAAAAAGAAAAGGCTTTAGCTACATTAAAATAAGCTATTGGAGAATATTTCCTCTTCATAGTAATTCTGGAGAAAGTTCTCATTTTACCTTATCTTTCGCATCAAATTTCTACGAAGTCGATTTGTTAAACTTTACAATTCAGCATAAAAACACAAATTCCAAAGCAAGATGCGGGACTTTTAAGACTGACCACGGTGTTGTAGAGACACCGATCTTCATGCCTGTTGGAACTCAGGGAACGGTAAAAGCCGTAAGTCAAAGAATTTTGGAACATGAAATTAACGCTCAAATTATTCTGTCGAATACATACCATTTGTATTTGCGCCCGGGGACTGAAATTCTGGAAAGAGCCGGTGGTCTTCACAAATTTATGAATTGGAACAGACCGATCCTCACTGACAGCGGAGGTTTTCAAATATACAGTTTAACTGAACTGCGAAAACTGAAACCGGACGGGGTTGAGTTTCGCTCTCATCTTGACGGCTCTTTGCATTATTTCACTCCTGAAAAAGTAATCAATATTCAGCGAAGTATCGGTTCGGATATAATGATGGTTCTTGATGAATGTACACCTTTCCCGTGTGAATACGATTACGCTTTGAAGTCAAAGAAGCTTACTTCGGAATGGGCAGTACTGAATAAGGAAGCATTCGAAAAGAGTAAACCTCTATACGGGCACGAGCAGTATCTTTTTGGAATTATACAAGGAAGTATTTACAAAGATTTGCGAGAATCGTCTGCAAAAGAATTGACGGCACTTGATTTTGACGGTTA
>CAZRIQ010000369.1:0-3082 GCA_964600175.1 uncultured Melioribacter sp.
TACTTAGGAAATCAAAACTATTTTTGCTGTCTTGCCGGGCGAGCCAAAATAAGGGGTAATTATCCAGATCGAAATAATGTGACAGGTTGCAGATATCAATTTCGGAAAAGTCCCCGATTCCTTTAGAATCTTGTTCATAAAAGAATAGTATGGCAGTTTCGCTGTCTGTCTCATCATCATTCACCGATACAGCGTTCATAGTCCAAATACTTTTCCTTGAATGTTTACTACGTTGCGATGCTTTCCGGTTCGATACAAAGTCTCTATATTTTGGTGAGTTCATAATTATGTCTTTGAGGGAAATTAAATCATATTCATTGTCGCAGTAATACGAACCGACAAAAACTTGATGCTTGCTGTGTGTTTCGATGCTGTACCCTATCCAAAAACCCTCGTGGGAACTAGCTTTTGAAAAAATAGATTGGAATTCTTCAGATAAATTTTCCGAACCATTACTTATTTTAATTACCTGCTGCGTTTGACCAAACACAGCAGGCATAGTGATAAGCAAAATAGAAAGCCATATTCTTACCTTCATTTTGCATCCCCCCATAAATTTATTTTTCAAGAATTTTTATTAATGCATCATGTGCTTCGGGAGTATCAATATTTCCAAGTGCCGTAACTGCTGCTTTGCGCACTTCCAGACTCTTTTCTTCATCAAT
Organism: uncultured Melioribacter sp.; assembly: GCA_964600175.1. Taxonomy (GTDB): domain Bacteria; phylum Bacteroidota; class Ignavibacteria; order Ignavibacteriales; family Melioribacteraceae; genus Pyranulibacter. Next base: position 666 of record CAZRIQ010000369.1, read on the forward strand.
TATTTTTACGAGAGCCTGCACTGCTTCCTTGTTGTCAAAATTTCCAAACTGGTAAACAATTGCTTTTCGAACTTCTGCATCCGGTTCCGACCTAAATAATTCTAGCAGTGTATTGACACCTAATTTACCGCCCGAGGCATTACTAACACTATATATCACTGCTTTACGAACCTCAATCGATTTGGACTTTTTAAATATTTCCGTCAATGCCGCTACAGCTTCTTTTTCTTTATATTTACATATCGCATACACTGCAGCTTTTGCCAATTCATTGTCGGGTTCACTAGCAGCAATGGAAGCTAGAAAACTGATAACATCCGGCGAATCGGAATTTCCCAAAGAATAGAGTGCAGCTTTACGTACTTCCGTCACCTTGGAATTCTTTAGAATGTCTTTTATTGCTTCAACCGCTTCCTTTTTGTCAACGTTACCTAAGGAATAAATTGCAGCTTTCGCCAGTTCATTGTTCGAATTTGAAAGCGCAACAGCTTTCAGAGTAGGAATTATATCCGAGACGTCTGTGTTCCCGAGAGAATACAAAGCAGCTTTGCGAACCTCGTTCAATTTGGATGACGTAAGAACTTTCTTTAATGCCTCGACCGCATCTTTACTTCCGAAATTGCCCAATGCATAAACCGCAGCTTTGGCTAATTCGGTATTAGGTTCATTGATTGCTATGCCCGCAAGAAACGGAACTGCACTGGAAACATCTTCATTTCCAATTGCATATAAAGCTGCCTTGCGAACTTCAAGAGACTTAGAAGATTTTATAATTTCTTTCATCGCTTCCAAGGATTCTTTACTGTTCAAATTACCGATTGAATAAACTGCAGCTTTAGCCAGTTCGATATCCTTGTCATTGATAGCAATATTTTTTAAGAACGGGATTATATCAGATGAATCTGTATTCCCCAATGAATAAAGTATTGCTTTCCTAACTTCTGTTGAATTTGATTGATTCAATAAATCTTCCAACGCTTTCACGGCTTCCGGTTTATCCGTGTTTGCAATTGCATAGACTGCCTTCTTTTTTAGACCCGTGTTCGGCTCTTTTTTAGCAATTTCCACAAGCTTATTAAATGCAGCAGGCGAATCTAAATTTCCCAGGGCATAGATAATTTTTCCACGGTAATCTTCACTCTTAGTGTTATCATATAATTTCAAAATGGCATTAACAGCTTTTTCGTCACCAACGTTCTGCAGAGCATATAATGCTGTGATACTTATTTCTTCATTACCTTCTTTTTCCATGTTGGCAATTATGTTTTGATATTCAACCTTCCCCTTCTGAACAAGCTTTTGTCCTACCAATATCATATTGGACTTTGCTTCATCCGTCCATTTGCTGTCTCTATAGTTCTTCACAAAATCCCGATAACATTTGAAAACATCTTCCAAATTGTAACCGGCTTTTTCTTTCGAGTAACAAATCCAGAAACTCGCATCGTCTCTCCAACTACTTTTAGGATACTTCTTGATGAAAATTTCGAACTCTTTAATTGCGTCGTTCCATTTTTCATTGAGAACCAACGTATAAGCTTTTTTGTATGCAGCTGCATCCGGTCCGTTATCCTCCGTTTCACCGTTAAAAAAGACCGAGCTAACACTCTTCAAAAAGTTCGTACTCCCGTCTCCTGCACTTGCAAAAGAAGTATTAACAAATGATGCAAAGAAGAGCGTTGCGAATATTATGATTGTTGATCTTCGTAACATTTTATATCTCCAAGTTAAATTTTCTTGCTTTCTTTTTTTGTTTGATCTTTTTGCGGAACCGATTCCCCGCTTTCTTTCATCTCTCTAATATTGATTTTGAGAAAGATCCCTTTTGTTTTTACACCGTCTTTTATTAATTCGATGCCGGATAAATCATTCTTCGCTTCAAGGGTGGCAATTTGCATTAGAATAAATTCGATATCCGAAACCAACTTTCTCAACTGATGCTGAGAAGGACTTTTCAAATCCGCTCTTAGTTCCGTTGCCTGTGTTAATAGATTACGGGAAATTTGTCTTTGATGCGATAAACTTATTGCATCGATATCATCCGTAGCTGGATCAAAATTCATCAATCCGAGTAGTAAAACTTTTGAACGTTCTATATAGTTTTCCGCTTTAGCATTTATAACTGTCTGTTCCGCAACAATTTTTTTGTTCGAATAAGAATCTTGCAATTTAGCTCCATCCCCGCTGTTTAAATATTTACCGACAAAAAATCCTATTACAAGCAATGTAACCGCACCGGCAAGCTGATGTTTCCAGGTAATTCCAAAACGAAACGAATTTAGAAATTCCGTTGCGCGTTTAAACAACGGTGCTTCCTTTTTCTCAAGTTTCGGTTCGAGCAATTCCCAAAAATTATTCATGAAGCCTTCATCCGGTTCGGGCTTCCCATGTAAACTGAACAAGCTCAAAGTACTTTT
>CAZRIQ010000370.1:0-3072 GCA_964600175.1 uncultured Melioribacter sp.
TTTTCCATCACCTTGAAGTAATCGTCGTTGTAATTTTCGCTGCCGTTGAACATCAGGTGTTCGAACAGGTGAGCAAAGCCCGTTTTGCCCGGCTTCTCATTTTTTGAGCCTACATGATACCAGACATTAAATGCAACAATAGGTGCTTTATGGTCTTCATGTACTATGAGAGTTAAACCGTTTTTTAAAACAAATTTTTGGTAGGGTATGTCGATGTTGTCAAATTTTTGAGCGTTCGCTAAGCCCATAAAAATTGAGAACACTAGCAAAATTGATAAAAATGTTTTTTGTTTCATAGCCCCTCGCTATTTGATGGTTGGATAAATTAAAACACTTTAGAAGCAATATTTAGACGAGTTGACAATTGCCTTTGTTACGAATTTAGCTAATAATCAATTAAAACACATCCCAAGAATTCGGATAGAGAATTGATACTATATTATTGCGGTGCATCTGTCGTGTATTTTTGTTTTACCGCTTCATCAAGTTTATAATCTAAATTGTCTGTGCCTGAAATCCTCTTTGCGAGCGATTTTCCGTCCAGCTTGTGATACTCCAGAACTTCGAGAGGCGTGCCGCATTCGGGATATTCATCTAACCCAAATTTTTGAAATTTCTTTCCTGCAATTGAATTTGTTGCAGCAAGAGTTTCGAGAATTCTATCTCCCAAACCGCCTATTACCGAATGATCTTCAAGAACATAGATGGAGGAATAATTTTTCGTTACATTCTTCAACCAATCCATATCAATTCTGTTCAGCCAGGGCATATTAACAACCTTAAGTCCAAATCCTATCTTATTAAGATATTCTGCTGCAACCAGTGCTTCATGCAGCATAACAGGTCCGTATCCAAACAAAATTGCATCCCTACCTTCCGTTAATTCCGCACCGATGCCCATTTCGAGTTTGTAATCTTTAGGCAACTGAATTGTTTCCGGGGAAGGACCGATAACCAATCTAATCATACATGTTTCTTTTGCTTCGTTCACACAGAACTCAACAACCTTTTTTGTTTCCCATCCATTACACGGCTGCATTATAATTATATTCGGAAGCGCACCGAAAAGGGAAATATCACGTACGCTTTGGTGGGACTTTCCCGGTCCGGCAGGAATTAAACCGGCAAAGTGGCATGTGTAAATTACTTTTGTTTTTTCACCGGCATTGTTGTAGATCTGTTCGTTTGCACGGGCGGCAAGAAAACTTGAAAATGTATTTACAAAAGGAATTAGTCCCATTCTTGCCAGTCCGCCTGCTGTTGATGCCATATCTTGCTCGGCAATTCCGTTTTCAATGAAACGATCCGGATAGGTATACTCGAATTTTCTGAGTTTGCAATCAGCGGAAAGATCACCGTCCAAAACAATTATTTTATCGTTTGTCTTTGCAAGTTCTACCAATGCATCACCGTAGGCTTCGGTAACGAACTCCTTTTCTGTTTTTGTAATTACTTTTCCTTCGGCTTCGTTTTCCGGGATTTCAATTTTTTCTATTCCTAATTTTTTCGAAAGCCGGTTAATACTTTCAGAGATTTCGATTAATCCTTTGAGGTAACTATCGTCATCCGGCGCGCCGCTGTGCCATTTGTAATAAGTTTTGCCTGAGACGGTTTCCATAACCGGTTTTTCCATAAACGAAACGCCTTTACCTTTAATCGTATCGGCTACAATCATTTTCGGTTTATCGGTTATCTTTTTTAATTCGTCGAAAGTTTCTTTGAGAGATGAGTAATTATGTCCGTCTATTCTTGCAACATGCCAACCGAAAGCCGAGACTTTTTGAACAACATCTTCTATATTGTTTACATCTGCAACGAGCATGTCCGTTTGATACTTGTTATGATCCATTATTACAGTTAAGTTTTCAATTCTTTGATGCGCCGTAACCTGGAGCGACTCCCAAATTTGTCCTTCTTGAAATTCACCATCACCGGTTAAGACGTAAACGTGCCCTTTTTTTTTCTTATATGTTTTAGCCCAAGCCATTCCTTTTCCTTTCGAGATTCCCATTCCAAGTGAGCCGGTGCTTGCTTCAATTCCTGGAATTCGAACTTCAGGATGCCCGTCTAATCCGTGCAGTCGTCTCAAACCAAGCAGTCTTTCTTCCGGCAAAATTCCCAAAGCATAAAAGAGAGAGTACAAACCTGGCACGTCATGACCTTTGGATGAGAAATAAATATCTCTATCGTCTGAATCCAAACCGGCGGAAAAAATGTTCATTTCATTTAAGTAAAGGTAAGTTGTAATATCCATTGCGCTGAGGGAAGAACCGAGATGACCGGATCCCGCTTTTTTAACCGCAACAAGTGTATTGTATCTACACATTCCGGCGAACAAGTGCATCTTGGTTTCCCAATTGCCGTTAAACGATTTTACTTTGTCAAACTCAGATTTTTTAATTAATCCGTAAAGCATTTATTCTCCATATCTTTTATGCTGAAAAAAGGACAAAAATTTATGTGTAAAATTAGGGGATTTGTAACAAAGATAGAAAAGAAATTGGTTAATAAATTATTAAGTGGGTGTGCTCTTGAGTTGTTTGTGAAGATTATGTGTCAATTATCATTTTTTATTTCCTTCAACTCAAACTCAATGTTTTCGTAACCCATTAGTTTTTGAATAAAACCGGCAAACCCACCGCCGAAGATTTTTGCATCCATTTTTACCATTCCAATTTTGGGAACGTACCATTCTGTTACCATACTTCTCGGTTTTGTTTTACCGGAAACAATCGTTTGTACTTTCACGGCATTGAATGTTCCTGCCGGTGTTTCGACTTTTTCCAACCCCAAAACTTTGCCGGTTACCATAATATAGAAGGAGTGATCGTGAACCGTTTGCTCGCCCTGCCAAACCCATTCCTGATTTTCATGAAGCGGGAGAGGAATTCTTAACATAGGCTGGTCATAGGTTACCGTAGATTCTCTATGCACAAATAACAACACGTCGAGTTTTTGATAAGTCTCGGTAACATAGACTCCGTCATCTTTCACAATGAGTTTCTGGATATACTTGAAATCGTCCGACTCGTTTTTGTAAACAAGCTGGTTGTTTTCGTTTTGTAACGTCGA
>CAZRIQ010000371.1:0-3060 GCA_964600175.1 uncultured Melioribacter sp.
GATGGAACTAATTATGGAAGGATTTGGACGTTTCGCGATATTACCGAGAGCAAACAGGCTGAAGAGGTAATAAAGAAAAGCAATGAACAATTAATTAAAATAAATGCGGAGAAAGATAAATTCTTTTCCATAATAGCGCACGATCTCAGAAGTCCTTTTAGCGGATTTTTAAATCTAACTGAATTAATGGCCGACAGCACGGAAAAATTTTCACCGGAAGAGTTTGTTGAATATAGTAAATCACTTAACGAATCAGCCCGTATTCTTTATAAACTTTTGAATAATTTATTAGAATGGGCTCAAGTTCAAAAAGGTTCTAAAAACTTTACTCCAATAGATTTTGATTTGTCCAAAATAGTTTCTCAAAACATTGATACAATTAACCAACGCGCCTTACAAAAAAGAATTAAGATTATAAATGAAATAGATAATACACAAAAAGTTTATGCCGATGAAAAAATGATTAGCACTGTACTCAGGAACCTTTTATCCAACGCAGTTAAATTCACCAGAGTGGATGGAAAAGTTATTGTCAAAACCGAACGAACTAATAACGGTACAGTAGAAATTTCGGTTGAGGATAACGGCGTTGGAATTCCGGAGAAAGATGTTAAGAGACTGTTCAAGATAGAAGAGAAAGTCAGTTCCTTAGGAACGGAAGGAGAACTAAGCAGCGGATTGGGTTTATTACTTTGTAAAGAGTTTATTGGACTGAACGGCGGTAAGATTTGGGTAGAAAGTGAAGCAGGGAAAGGAGCAAAGTTTACATTTACTTTGCGCAAATCAATTGTAAGTTTAACATAGAGTGCCGTAATGAAAAAGATGGATAAAAAAGAAAAAATAAAATCAATTAAAAATTTGCCTAAAATGAACATTAAATTAGATATTGCAGATTACGACGGTCATTTCGCTGAAAACATAATCAACACTGTGCGGGAACCTTTACTTGTATTAGATCAAAATTTAAGAGTAGTTAAAGCCAACCGTTCATTCTATAATTTCTTCAAGGTAAACTCGGATGAAACGATTGAAAAGCTTGTATATGATCTGGGAAATAAACAGTGGAATATTCCAAAACTGAGAGAACTTCTGGAGACTATCCTTCCCGAAAAAGCAGCATTCGATAACTATGAAGTTGAACACGATTTTTCTACAATTGGTAAACGCATCATGCTTTTAAATGCCCGGCAAATTCAAAGAGGATCGGGAAAAGAGCGGATCATACTTCTTGCTATCGAGGATATCACCAAACGTAAGGAAATAGAAGCCGGTCTGGAAAAAACGCGCAAAGAACTTGCTGTGATTAAAGTATCGGCAGATGAAGCAAGTGAATTTGCCGATAACTTAATCAACACAGTGCGTGAACCTTTAATTGCATTGGACCAAGATCTTAGGGTTGTTGCGGTCAGCCGTTCATTCTATGAATTTTTTAAGGTAAATCCTGAAGAAACTGTGGGACAGCTTATCTATGATCTGGGAAATAAACAGTGGGATATTCCAAAACTGAGAGAACTTCTGGAAACCATCCTTCCCAAGAAGGCATCTTTTGACAACTATGAAGTGGAACACGATTTTGCTACAATTGGCAAGCGCATCATGCTTTTAAATGCCCGACAAATTAAAAGAACGTCCAAAACAAAAGAACGGATCATCCTTCTTGCTATCGAGGATATTACCGAACGTAAGGAAATAGAAGCCGGTCTGGAAAAAACGCGCAAAGAACTTGCTGTGATTAAAGTATCGGCAGATGAAGCAAGTGAATTTGCCGATAACTTAATCAACACAGTGCGTGAACCTTTAATTGCATTGGACCAAGATCTTAGGGTTGTTGCGGTCAGCCGTTCATTCTATGAATTTTTTAAGGTAAATCCTGAAGAAACTGTGGGACAGCTTATCTATGATCTGGGAAATAAACAGTGGGATATTCCAAAACTGAGAGAACTTCTGGAAACCATCCTTCCCAAGAAGGCATCTTTTGACAACTATGAAGTGGAACACGATTTTGCTACAATTGGCAAGCGCATCATGCTTTTAAATGCCCGGCAAATTAAAAGAACGTCCAAAACAAAAGAACGGATTATCCTTCTTGCTATCGAGGATATCACCGAACGTAAAATAATTGAAAAAGAACTTTTAAAAGCAAAAGCAGAAGCCGAACGGGCAAATGTCGCAAAGAGCGAATTCCTTTCCCGAATGAGTCATGAGCTTAGAACACCAATGAATTCGATTCTCGGCTTTGCACAATTGATGGAGATGGGAGAACTGAATCCGGTTCACAAAAAAGGTGTGAATCAAATCTTGAAAAGCGGAAAGCATCTTCTAAATTTAATAAATGAGGTGCTTGATATAGCAAGGATAGAATCCGGACGGCTGACGGTTTCGCCTGAGCCGGTTGAAATTTTCGGTATTATTTTAGAAACGATCGATATTGTTTGTCATCTCGCTGAAGAGAATCAAATCACACTCGAATCAGATGCTTCAACTAATAAAAAACTTTTTGTAAAAGCAGATCGCCAGCGTTTGAAACAAGTTCTTCTGAATTTGATTAATAATGCAATTAAGTATAATCGGAAAGACGGTTCGGTAAAGATTGAATGTAAAATAGGCAATAGTGAAAAGGTAAATGACAATAAAACAGTTAGAATTAGTGTGATTGACACGGGAAATGGCATCGCTCAAGAACACATCAAAAAACTTTTTAATTCATTCGAGCGCATTGGCGCTGAACGAACAAAAACCGAAGGCACCGGACTCGGATTAGCCATTTCCAAAAAATTAGTTGAAATAATGGGAGGACAAATTGGCGTTGAAAGTAAAATCGGTGAAGGATCTACTTTTTGGATTGAACTGCCGCAGACGGAAAGCCAAAAAAATCACTATGAACAAATAAGTGAATTAACAAAACCGGGAGTTGAAACGCCGCCGAATAGCGGAACTATTTTGTATATCGAAGATAACCTTTCGAACCTACAATTAGTTGGGCAGATTTTGGAAACGCATCGTCCGTCGATTAATTTGATAACAAATATATATGGTAATAATGCAGTTCAATTCGCAATT
>CAZRIQ010000372.1:0-3054 GCA_964600175.1 uncultured Melioribacter sp.
AGAGACTGCCGGCGGACAGGGGCCGTTCGATTTCTCATACTCTTCGACAGGAACAGTAAACACTACGCCGATTGAAATTGCTTACGATAATAATCAAGAACCGACTGGAATTCCAAGTGGTTTAGCTACAGATGATAGTGTTGCGGTCGTGTTTGACGGTGTCGCAGGAGCTAAATTAGACTCTATTCGTGTTGCATTAAGAACGCTTGCCCCCATTGAGGGTGGTGTTTTTTCCTTATTAAATAACAACACGGATGTTGCAGGAAATACTGTCGCTGCTTCCGGAAATTTAACGGGAACTTTAAGAGTACTTGGCAAAGTATATCCTGATGTGCCTTATCCAGTTCCGTATCCAAATTGGGTCACTGTTGATTTAAGAAGCTATAACATTGATGCAAGTGATCCATTTATGGTTGCATTTGCCATTGACGGCGATTATCAAGGGAGTGGTCATCCAAATGGACCGAATAGAGTTATGACCACGGATTACCAATCGTCTTCCGCATACCATAGCTTTTTTTATCAAGCATCCTCTGGGAGGTGGCTTTATTATTCAATATCAGATAAGCCTGGTTATATATTTGTAAATCTTATTCGTGCTTATGTTAGTTTCGGTCCAACGGACGTGGTAAACCAACCGATAGAATTGCTGCCGGCGAGTTATTCGCTGCAGCAGAATTATCCGAATCCGTTTAATCCTTCTACACAAATACAATTTAATCTGCCGAAACAAAGCAATGTAGTTCTTAAAGTTTATGATATGTTGGGCAGAGAAGTTGCAACTCTTGTTAATAATGAAGAATTGAATGCCGGTTCACATTCGGTAACGTGGAACGGAAAAGATAATTCGGGTACTCTTGTTACGAGCGGAATCTATTTTTATAGAATTGCTGCAGGCAGTTATACGAATGTTAAGAAAATGATCCTCCTTCGTTAGAAGGCAACTACGGAGAACAGGTCTTCCTACATTAAAAAACAACTTCGGAGAACAGTTCCCCCTTCGCTTAATAACAAGCTTCAAAAACAGATCCTACTGCTTTAAAGGTAGGGGGATTACCTCTTAATTTAATAAAACCCCTTTACATCCCTAAAATGAAACCCATTGTCTTTTATTAGTAATTAATTATTTTGTAAACAAGATTTCATCTCCTTTGAAATCTTTAGAAAAACCATTTCATTTTTTTTGAGGTAACTATGAATCGATTCATCTGTTTTTTGTTTATCGTTCTATTGGTCGCAAGTTGTTCGTCAAGCAAAGTACCCGACGTTGCTAAATTAGCGAAATCTCCTTCACCGGGACATGCGTATATAACAGGAAGTATAACGTCTGTTAGTGATTCAACTGATTATTATTTTTTAAATTTTCATGTCGATCATGCTGATGCATATGGTCCCGCCACAAGAGTAATTCCCTCCAATTCCGAAATGCATCTGAAATTAAACAAGGCGCTTAACAGGTTATCCAGAAAAGAAATTGAAAAATTAATAAGCAACAAAACTTCAGTTCAATTATTGGTTAGGGAACCGTCTCCTTCGTCAATAAATGAAAATAAAATTATGTGGGATGTTATTACAATTAAACAAAAAGAATAATTAGGAGAACTAATGAAAAAGAAGAATAGACAAATTCTTATCCTTACAGTATGTTTCTTAATGTTCGGTTTTGCAGGTTTCATGTTTCAAAACCAGCCCGGTTCAAAAAGTAACAACCAGTCAAAGATCAAAGCTCCTCAATCGATATTGGAAGACGATAATCCTATCGAAATGGAGAAAGCCAGGAACGAGTATTTTTTTATGCTTCTGCGCGATCCTGTAACAAATACAATTCCGTATAACATAAGAGAACGGGAATTGGAATTTGCAAAGAACCTCAATAACTCAGCATTGCGTCTATCCAAAACAGAAAACGTAAATACTACCAATTGGCAGCAGGCAGGCCCAATTGATGTTGGTGGAAGAACAAGAGCTCTTGCAGTAGATATTGATGATCCAAACATAATTATAGCAGGCGGTGCTTCCGGGGGAGTTTGGAAATCCACCGATAAGGGTATAACATGGACAATGAAATCGCCGCTATCGTCAGTATTAAGTATAACTTCAGTTGCACAGGATACTAGAACCGGTCATCACAACGTATGGTTTTATTCTTCGGGTGAATATTCCGGGAGTGCAGGTGATCAGGGTCAGGTAGCGAACTTCTATGGCGGAGGAGTTTATAAATCAACGGACAGCGGAGAAACCTGGAGTTTAATTCCAGGCACAGCACCAAGTTCAACATCTTATGATAGTCCATTTTCATTTACGACACGAGTTGTAATTAGCCCTACTACAGGATCGGTATTCATCTCCAGTAATATCGGGAGAATAATGCGATCTAATGATGGAGGAAATACTTTTACGTCGGTGTTGGGTGACGACGGTGCTCACAATTGGACTGATGTTGTTGTGAATTCTGACGGAACAGTTGTAGCGGTTCTTTCCCAATTAGCCGATAATCCGGGGGATACACCGGGAATATTCAAGTCGACTGATGATGGGGATACATGGACAGATATTACTCCTACTTCGTTTCCTTCCGTTTATGAAAGAAGTGTAATGGCTTTTTCACCTTCGAATCCTGATAAACTTTTTGTTATTACTTATGCGGGTTCCAAAGATAGTACCACAGAAGTTGAAGATGTAAGATTACACAGAATTAATGTTTCCGATAACTCATCGGTGGACCTTTCACAGAATTTACCTTCTTTTGGTGATGATAATTCCGGGGGCGGATACCTCGATACTCAAGGGGATTATAATTTGGCAATTGCCGTTCATCCAACGAATGAAGATATTGTACTTATTTCCGGGACAAGTTTATTTAGGTCATTTGACGGATTCACTACAAAACTGAGTGATGAAAAACAGAATTGGATAGGGGGTTACCACCCAACGAACGGTGAATATCCGCATTTACATCCTGATATTCACGCACTTATATTCAATTCAACTAATCCGAACGAAATTTGGATTGGTCATGACGGCGGATTAAGCTATGCACCCGACATTACCGAC
>CAZRIQ010000373.1:0-3049 GCA_964600175.1 uncultured Melioribacter sp.
CGATTTGTCACGGTTCTTAATTAATAGATAAGTCTCATAAAAATTGTAGCCGTTGCCCGCTTCGTTACCAAGCGACCATATTACAACTGACGGATGATTTTTGTCCCGCTCTATCATGTTGCTTGTGCGGAATAAATGCGCTTTTGTCCAATCAAGATTATTAGCAAGACTTTTACCTTTGCTGCGGTCATACCCCATTCCATGCGATTCTATGTTTGCTTCATCAATTATGTAAAAACCATATTTGTCAGCCAGATCGTAAAAGAATTCCGGCTCAGGGTAATGGCTCGTTCGTATGGCATTGATGTTTAATTGTTTCATTCTTTCCATATCAAGACGGGTGTCTGATTCTTCAATCACCTGCCCGGTTTTCGGGTTAAATTCATGAATGTCAACTCCTTTAACCAATACACGTTTGCCGTTTATTAGGAACAACCCGTTTTTGATTTCGCTTGTGCGGAAACCAATTTTGGCTGAAGTAATTTCTGTTGTTTTACTCGAAGCATCTTTTAAAGTTAGAAGCAGTGTGTATAGATTTGGTGTCTCGGCAGTCCATTTTCTAACCGACGGCAATGTTGCACTAAAGTTTGCAAATCCGGAAGTATCAGGAAGTTCAACAGTTTTGGTTTCGGATGCGACAGCTTTTCCTGCATCATCAAGTATTTCATAAGTTACAAAATATTTTGTCTTCTGCATCGAATGATTTTTTAATTCGACATCGAGATTGAAAATTCCGTCTATATAATTTTCATCAAGGGAAGCTTTTGCAAAGAAGTCTCGCAAACGCACTTTGGGTTGAGCATAAACATAAACTTCTCTCGGAATACCGCTCAAACGCCAAAAGTCCTGGCATTCTAAGTAAGATGCATCGCTCCATCGGAACACCTCAACTGCAATTGTATTTTTACCGGGCTTAGCATATTTCGTGATATTAAACTCTTGAGGTGTTTTACTGTCCTTGCTCATCCCGACTTTCTTTCCGTTCACCCAAACAAATCCGACTGATTTGATAGCTCCAAAATGAATAAAAATTTGTTTGCCGTCCCATGATTGTGGAATATCAAAATCGCGGCGATAATAGCCGATGTTTTCCTTTTCCAAGTCGTTAATGTAAGGCGGTTTAAAATTCCATTCGGGATAGAACTCATATCCGACGTTAACATAAATTGGAATACCATAACCTTGTATTTCCATGTTTGATGGAACCGGAATCTCATTCCATTTTGAAAGGTCAAGATCAAGCGCGGCAAAATTTCTAATGCGTTTAGAAACACCTGTTACAAAGTTGAATTTCCATGTGCCGTTTAAAATTTGTAAGCGAGATGATTTGCTTTTATCATTAAGCAAAGCATTTTCACGGTTGTCATAACTAGTGAATGTTGCATGAGGATATTCTTTGTTGATTCCCTGGATGGCAGGGTTCTCCAATTCGGGATCGGGAAGCCGATCTTGTGCTTTAAGAGTTGATATTAAAATAAGTCCGCAGATTATAGTAGATAATTTTCTCATAATGTTTTCAATGTATTATTGTGTTTATAAAATTGATATTTTTATTTCAATAAACCCAGTCTAATTTCAGCCGTCTGCCCACGTATAATTCACATTTATTTCTTACATATCAATATTGTAAAAAATAGACATAACTCCGGGATGTTTCAAAAATCATTTTCAATTCACGAAAATTTTCATCTCAAAAACCCAATTTGTTTTTTAAAAATTGCATCTGAATGCCGTGTGCTTTATCGTTTAGATGACCAAGCTCGGGATATATTTTAAAACTTTTGGGAGCAGTAATCTTGTTATAAGCCGAAAATCCGATATGCGATGGTATATCGTCATCGAATAGTGAAGTGACAAAAAAGGTTGGGCATTTAATCCGCTCGGCAAATCCTTTCGCGTCAATCAAGTCCCATACATTCATTGCATCTTTAAATGTACACTCATTGTTATAGAATTTCAAAAAGTTTACAAATTCTCTATTACATAATGTTCTTATTTTAAATTGATCCCGGGGATCGCACGGACCCGGATCATAGTATGAGCAAGCTTTGATTTTATCGTTGCATAAACCGGCGGTAGCTAAAGTTAATGAACCTCCTTGGCTGCCCCCCATTACGCCTATTCTTGAGGTATCAACTTCCGGGCGGCTTAATAAAAATTCCACAGCACGGACGCAATCCATATAAATTCCTCTATAGGCAATTTCAGTTTCGCTGCAAAGTTTGTAGCCCCATATTCCCGGAACACCGAACCCGGGATTGAAAACATCAGCGCTGATTCCATGACCACGCACGCATAATGCCAGTTCAATAACATCGTCCCGATTCTCTAAAAAAACGCGACGATCGTTGTAACCGTTTCCATAACCCGGCACATGTAAAACAGCAGCATGTTTACCCTGGGTTTTAGGAACAAAATAATATCCGCGTATTGTTAATCCGCCGAGCGATTTCATTTCAGCAATGTAAACATCGCGGTTATCTGTGCACAAACTATCCGCTTTTATCAAATTAAATTCTGGCTTAACATCCTTAAGTTCGGCTAGTGTCTCATCCCAATAATCTTTGAACCGCGGGACAGTGTTGTTAGTACATTCTATTTTTTCCGGTGATAATGCGAGCCATTTTACATCGGAAGAATATCCGCCGTCGTTCATAACAGCAACGCATTCATAAAATCCCGGTTTTGTAATAACGTTTCCAAAATCAAATTGAATATTCCCTTCCCCCTTTTCAACTTCATATTCTTTTTGAATAAAGGACCGATGAAAATCATTTACGATTGATAATTTTATTTTACCCTTTTGTGCGGAGTTATATTTTATATTGAATGAATTTATATCATTATTAGAATAGAGATGATCTTTTGCCGGGATTAAAATTTTTACTTCCGAGTTTAATTTGGAATTCTTCGCTATAATGCTGCAGACATTACAACTTATGCCGCCCGTGTATGAGAGATTCGAAACGAAGATTGCTATTCTATTTTGCTTCCTTTTTAATAGAACATCCTCAGGAAGAGCGAAGTCTGTCTTAGCCCCACGGTTGGA
>CAZRIQ010000374.1:0-1618 GCA_964600175.1 uncultured Melioribacter sp.
TAATCGGCATCTGCATATCCATAAGGATAAGGTGGAACTGTTCTTTTTTAGCCATCTCGAGAGCAGCTTCGCCGTTTTCCACAACTACAACATTTTCAAAGGTATTTTTCTTTAGAAGTCTTGTTACAATTATTTGTGAGTGTTTATAATCTTCAGCAAGAAGAATTTTAATTACATTATCATTTTCGAGAACTTCTTCGGTCGGAGGAGGCAGTTCATAGCGGTTAATCATTGCGTTGATAACGTCCGCGAGGTCCTCAATGTTGGTAGACCTTTTATCAAGAAGTTCGTCAAAAAGTCCTTCAATTTTCGAAAGATCTTCTTTGTAATTTTCCTTACCGGTATATATGATAATGGGTAGATTAGCAAATTTTTTCTCCGACTTTATCAATTTTATCAATTCGAAACCGTTCGGCGTTGGCATATCCAAATCTATTATTGCAAGGTCGATATCTTTATCTTTAATCAATTCCATAACATTAGCCGAAACATGTTCCGCTATAGCATTGTAGCCAACCGATTCTATTGCCTGTTTAATCAAATTGAGAGTAGGTTCATCGTCATCTACACATAATACATTTGAATCTTTCTTTAGTTTATAACTTTGGAGTACTTCAACCAAAAAATTATAGTTTATAGGTTTTATAAAGTATTCAACGGCACCCATCATAAAAGCCTTTTGTTCTTCCGGTTCAACGGAACATACTATGACGGGTGTGTTTTTTGTATTAACATTTTCATGAATTGTCTTAAGCAATTCTAGACCGTTAATGTGCGGCAATTCAATATCGAGAATTATAGCGAGGAAATGTTCTTTATTAATAAGACTGATAATTTGTTCTTCGTTACTAACTATAGTTGGCTCATATCCCCATTTATTCAAATAATTACTTAACAGCTTAGAAGTAGCATAATCATCTTCAATTACTAGAACTTTGTTCCTAGATTCTGACTTTGGGAGCTGCGAGATTTTATTTTCAATTTCGTTCATTATATCCCCGCTGTTTGTTAAGAAAATATTAAAAGATAAACCACCGTTGTCTGTTAGATTAGCGGTAATTGTTCCCCCAAGGTACTCTATATATTTTTTTACTAAGGTTAAAGACAATCCGGTAAGAGTTGTAGTTTTTATTTCATTAACGGAAGAAAGGGAATAAGGTTCGAAAATTTTAGAAACAGTTTCCGGGTTTAATCCTTTCCCGGTATCTGATATCGATATATTAATTTTATTTGGAGAAGACTTTGAAGCCCGGATAGTAATTTCTCCATGATGAGTTAAAGAAGAATTAACTTGCAAAAGGTTAATAAGAACGTACCTGAGCTTCTGGTCGTCAATCGGAATTTTCTCTTCAAGCCCTTTGTCTATTTTGCTCGTTATCTTAACATCTTTGCTTTTTAATTTACTTTTGAAAACAGCTATCACTTCATTAATAATATTAGGAATGCTGAGAGATTTAATATTAACCGTTAAATTTCCATGGTCGATTTTTGCCAAATCGCCTAAGTCGTTAACGGTAATCAACAAGTTTTGGGCGCTACGCTTTATTGTGTTAATCTGCTCAAATTGCGAGGAATTCAAATTTGCTTCCGAAAGTATTGCCGTATAACCAATGATTGA
>CAZRIQ010000374.1:1628-3045 GCA_964600175.1 uncultured Melioribacter sp.
AAGGTCACTCGTCGAATCCAAAACAATTTTGTTGAAAGGAAGTCGTGAAAAGCCGATTTCACCGCCGCGTGCTATTATCCACAAGTTGATAAGACCCTGCAGAAGTTTAATAATCTTTTCGAGAGAATCTTTATTGTCTTTTGAAAATGGTGTTTTTTTAGCAATCTTCAGGAAACCATGTATTCTTTCGTTCAGAGGAAATTTGATACAATTTTCGTAGACGAGGAATTCTGAAATTTGTAAATCACAATTAGGGTCCGAATGGATAGAGTAGTCCGAGTTATCTTTTAACAACTTACAAGCAGAACAAGTGAAGGGGGCACCGCGTAAATAGTTTTTTCGTGCACCGACAGATCTTCCAAGTACTACAAAACTTTCGGAAACCGTTTGTTCGAACAGAACAACCGCTTGTAGATCTAGTTCGGAAGCAATATAGTTACATATATCTTCTGGGAAAGAGTCATTTCCCTTAATGGCGGAACTGCTTAGTCTGCTGATTTGCTCAAGGACTTCTAATTTAGCGCTTGTGATCATCTAGTATTGTACCTGTAGAAAAGTGAATAATCCTCGACTTTAATTGTTGAAAATAAATAAATAATTAAAGAGTTGAAACATGTTTTATTCTTTATTTGAGTTGAAGTGGTATACATCAATTATAAATTTTTTAAGAAATAATCTGTTATTTTATTGTATAGTTGCAAAGCGTCTGGTTCGCCTACCCCATGAGGTTGCCCGGGATAAGGAAAATAGTCGAGCGGTATATCCAGATCGGCACATTTTTTTGCAAATTCCAAAGTATTCTGCCAAACAACAGTTGAATCGGATGTACCATGAACTAAAAGTAATTTACCTTTCAAATTTTGAGCATAATTAAGAAGCGAACTTTCTTTATAACCTTCGGGATTTGTTTGAGGTGTGTCCATGTATCTTTCCGTGTACATCACTTCGTAATATTTCCAATCGATTACTGCACCACCACCGACCCCTACTTTGAAAGTATTATTCGTGCGCAGCATTAACGAGGTTGCCATGAATCCTCCGTAACTCCAGCCGTAAACTCCGAATCTTGTTGTATCTACATAGGAAAGTGTCTTTAAATATTTTGCACCCGTTATTTGGTCTTCAACTTCAACAGTTCCCAGTCTTCTGAATGTAGCTTGTTCAAAAGCTAAACCTCTGTTTGATGAACCGCGGTTATCGAGAGTAAAAACAATAAATCCTTTTTCAGCCATCATTTGAAACCAGAAAGAATATCTACCGATTTCCCAATGGTCTGTTATTAGCAGTACGTGCGGACCTCCGTAAACGTAAAAAATAACCGGGTACTTTTTTGTCGAATCAAAATCGACAGGATAGATCATGCGGCAAAATAAATCTGTTCCTTCTTCGTTTTTGATTTTAAATATTCTCAACTTGC
>CAZRIQ010000375.1:0-3040 GCA_964600175.1 uncultured Melioribacter sp.
GCGAATTGTTCGGTTACGAAAAAGGTGCTTTCACCGACGCAAAAACCTCCAAGCAAGGTTTGGTTGAAATAGCGGACGGCGGAACACTTTTCCTAGACGAAATCGGAGAATTAAGTCTTACTCTCCAACCGAAACTTTTAAGGTTTCTGGAAAACGGCGAATTCAGGAGAGTCGGAGGTGTTGTAAATCTCTCATCAAATGTTCGGGTGATCGGCGCAACAAACAAAAATCTGATGGAAGAAGCGGAAAAGAAAAATTTCAGAAGAGACCTTCTTTTCAGACTGAACGTTATCACCTTGACTGTTCCTCCTTTAAGAGATAGAGGAAACGATGTAATTTTTCTCGCGGAATATTTTCTTCAAAAGAAATCTTCTATTCATCTGCCGAAGAAACTTTCACCGGAGGTTAAAAGCGATTTGTTACAATATAACTTCCCTGGTAATGTAAGGGAATTGGAACACATGATAGAGAGGGCTCTCATTTTTTCCGACGGAGAGACTATTTTCCCAAAAGATATAAACGTGCCGAAGGAAGATTTCGATTTCACAAATTTTGCTGCCGAATCAAGCGGTGAAATACCAACATTGGACGAAGTTGAAAAAATACATATAAAACAAGTTCTTGATCGCAATAACTGGAATAGAGAAAACACTGCGAGAGCTTTAGGAATAAGCCAGAAAACTCTTTATTCAAAAATCAAACGATACAATTTAAAATAGAATGTCCAAAAAGAATATTCAACAAGCTTCCATAAATCACTTAACTCACGATCTAAACAATATACTTACAAGGATCTCCAACAGTATCGATCTTATCAAACCGAAGATTCAAGATCATGGCGAGCTTTTGCCTTTAGTCAACAACATTGAAAATAGTATTAACATTGCCGCCGAATTTATTGAGGAATTCAACTTATCAAATCAAGATAAATCGGTTTCTAAAAGAATAATAAACATCGGACCGGTAGTTAACGAAGTTGTAAATTCTTTCAAAGTTCAATTTAAGGAGAGAATTAATTTCCGTATCGAAATCGAACCAAACATAAGACCAATCCTTGCAAGGTATTCTGAAATCTACAGAGTTCTTATGAACTTAATTACAAACTCAAGCGAAGCGATCGATTCAACCGGAAACATTTATATATCCGCGCAAAACTCTCCTGCGCCGGCGGCAATTAAAAACTTTGACTTATTTTCATCTACTTCAAAATATGTTACAATTTCCGTTAAGGACGACGGAAAAGGCATTGACGATGAATCCTTGAAAAAGGTTTTTACCGAAGGATACTCATCTAAAAACGGTCCTTCAAGCCGGGGGGTTGGCTTGAACATCGTAAAAAAAATTGTTGAAGAATATAACGGCAATATTGACATCCAAAGCGAATCGGGAAAAGGAACCGATATCAGAATTCAACTCCCCTCATCAAAAGAAATAAACGAAAAATATTCCGCAGAAGAAAAAACAATTTTAATTGCAGAAGACGAACCGGTACTAAGAGAATTACTCACTGATCTTCTTACGTCTCATAATTTCAAAGTCTGGTCAACCGAGAATGGAAAAAATGTAATTCAGAAATTATTAGAAAATTTCTCGCCCGATCTGATAATACTAGACCAAAAGATGCCAGATATGGACGGCAAATCATGTATCAAAAAAATCCGGGAAATGAAATTAAAAATCCCGATAGTTTTAGCTACGGGCTCGCCCGATGAGGGCAAAAATATAGATTTGGAAAATTTCGACGTGGAAAGAATATTAACTAAACCTTACAGCTTCGACCAGATGCTTTCGATAATACAAGAATTGCTGGGTTAATTTCGATCATCGTCCGCCTTTAGATCAATCATGCTCATATTATTTACATACTCGGTAAAGACCGGCTTTCTGATTGAGCCCAATCTTTCAAGCACCTTAATTATATCTTTAGCAGCATCTTCAATAAATTGAATCCTCTTAGCGAGAGCTTCCTTAGAAATTTCTTCTTTGCTCAGTTCCCGTTTCAATGCGGCGGTGGAAAGGTTGATTAAAGTAAGCGGCTGTTTGATTTCGTGATTAGCAGTTACTACTGTGGCAGCAAACGTTTTAATCTTTTCGATCTCCAAAAGTATCCGGTTGGTATCTCTAAAACGCAACGCGGAGTTTATACGTGCTATCAATTCTACTTTGTTGTAAGGTTTCCTTATATAGTCGAAAGCACCTGCCTGCAATCCCTCTCTTAAACTCTCCGTTTCAGTAAGTGCTGTTACCAAAATGATCGGAATAGTTTTGGTAACGTTGCTGGATGTAATGGCTTTGCAAACCTCATAGCCCGAAATTCCCGGCATCATAATATCAAGCAGAATTAAATCGGGCAATTCTTGATTCGCCTTTTTAATACCGGTTTCACCGTCGTATGCGGTTACAATTTCAAATCCCTCTTTTTCCAACCTATCCTGAAGTAAAAATACATTATCGGGATGGTCATCAATTATTAGAATTTTACTCATGACTGCCTAATATTAATATTGATATAATCTTGAACTTTTTGAGCAAGAACTGCGGTGTCAACAGGTTTAGTAATCAGATCGTTAAAACCGTTTCTTTCAATCACGTTTCTATTTTCAAGCATAGCGTATGCAGTAAGCGCAATTACCGGAATATTTTTACGCCTGTATTCCGACCTTATTCTTTTTATTGTTTCGAAGCCGTCCATTTGCGGCATCATAATATCCAACAGAATCAAATCGGGATCCGCATGATTCAGAGTCAAAAGACACTCAATACCGTTGTGGGCAAATAAAACCTCGGAGTTTAATTCCTTCAATATTTCTCCAACGGTAAAAAGTGTGTCCTCGTTGTCATCCACAATTAAAATCTTAGGTTTCTGATTTTCAACCGAGTCTTTGAAATTAGTTTCTTCTTTATACGAAAAATTTAACGCAGATAAAATTTTCTCTTCCGCTTGTTCTTCTTTAATGCCAACCCTATCACGGATAACCTTTAAAATATCGAGTGGATGATACTTAGCTTTATAAGTAACTTCTTTGAACTTCTCATTTAG
>CAZRIQ010000376.1:0-3033 GCA_964600175.1 uncultured Melioribacter sp.
AAAACCGGCTAACAATCCCAAACAAAAAAGAAAGACAAAGCGTAAAAAATGAAATCTTTTTTCGCCAAAACAAAAATACTTGCAACGATAGGACCGGCTTCCGACACAAAAGAGAAACTAAAAGCACTGGTTGATGCCGGTACCGACGCCTTCAGGCTGAACTTCTCACATGGCAATCATGATTATTACGAAAAAATTTTCAGCTTAATCAACGAAGTCTGTATCGATGAATCGTTACCGATTGCTACATTAATCGATCTTCAGGGGCCTAAGATCAGAATCGGTGAACTTTCACGACCGGAAATTCAAATCAATAGTGGTGACAAAATAGAAATAACAATTAATGAGGTTCTGGGAACTGACAAATTGATTTCAACTTCTTACACCAAGTTGATTGACGATGCCCAGGTTGGGAACGACATATTAATAGATGACGGCTTAATACATTTGAAGGTCGATGCAAAGAAAAAGAATTCGCTTGTATGCGAAATTATTGAAGGCGGGATTTTAAAACCAAGAAAAGGGATGAACCTTCCCGTGATGAAATTAAGCACGCCCTCACTCACCCAAAAAGATTTTGAAGATTTGGAATTTGCCGTTTCCCACAGAGTCGATTTTATTGCGTTATCATTTGTAAGAACTGCATCCGACATTATACATCTTAAAAAATGGTTGAAAAACAAAGGACTAAATATTCCCGTGATCGCTAAAATAGAAAAGAAAGAAGCTATCGATAATTTTGAGAAGATTCTCGAAGTATCGGACGGAATTATGGTTGCGCGTGGAGACCTTGGTGTTGAACTCGATGCACAGGAAGTTCCTATTGCCCAAAAAAATATTATCAGAAGATGCAACGAAGAAGGAAAGCCGGTAATAACCGCAACGCAAATGTTGGAATCGATGATTAATAACCCAGTTCCAACTCGAGCCGAAGCCTCTGATATTGCAAATGCCGTTTGGGACGGAACCGATGTTGTTATGTTGAGCGGTGAAACTTCGGTAGGCAAACACGCTAGTGCCGCCGTTGAAATAATGAACGAAATATTGGTCACGACTGAATCTCAATCCGGGTTCAGAACTAAAGTCGAGTATAAAACTCCTGATAACCTAATCGATAATATATTCGATGCCAGCGGGAAAGCCGTTGCTACTATGGCCGACCAGTTAAAGGTATCGGCAATTGTAATATTCACTCATTTCGGCAGAAAGGCCGTTGTAGTTTCGAAATACAGACCCGACGCAGTTATATTCGCATTCTCTGATAACTTCAAAACTCTGAATAAACTTAATATGCTTAGAGGAATTAGATCTTTTTATTTGAACGACTTAACCGACGAAGAAGAAATTATTAAAAAGAGCATGGGAATACTAAAAGAGAACAATTTTGTTAAAGAAGACGATGTGGTTGTGTTTACATCGGGTGCCCCGATTTCAGATAAAGGCAGAAAAAGCTGGGTGCGGTTTTTCATCATTTGATAATTTGATTAATTATTCCAACATTATAATCGCGTTACCACAATTCTTACAATAAGTTATGATTTCAACTAGAGAAAATATTAAAGAGGCCAAATGGTGGGAACCTGCCGATAACGGAAAAATCCTATGCACTCTTTGTCCAAGGTATTGTACAATCGGTGAAGGTCAGATAGGATTTTGTTTCATTAGACAAAACATAGACGGCAAATTATACACAACCGGTTATGGTCACCCTACAGGATTTGCAATAGATCCCATTGAGAAAAAACCGCTAAGTCATTTTCTTCCGGGAACCGAGGTGTTAAGTTTTGGAACCGCCGGATGTAATCTCGGATGCAAGTTTTGTCAGAACTGGTCCATCAGTAAAGCTAAATATGATAAATTAAATTCCCTCGATGTCTCCCCCAAGGAAGTTGTCGAACTTGCCAAAAGGTATAACGTACCGTCAATCGCCTACACGTACAACGATCCTACAATTTTCGGTGAATATGTTATAGACATTTCCAAAATCGCAAGAGAAGAAGGGATTAAATCAGTTATGGTAACTGCAGGTTATATTGATAAAGAAGCACGAAAGGAAGTCTACAAATACATCGATGCTGCAAATGTTGACTTGAAAGCATTCTCGGAAAATTTTTATCATAAAATCACGTTCTCACATTTGCACGACGTACTTGACACACTATACTGGCTGAAACATGAAACAGACATTTGGTTCGAAATAACGACTCTTCTGATTCCAGATGAAAACGACTCACCGGACGAAATCAAGCAAATGTGCGACTGGATTTTGGAGAACCTGGGCGATGAAATCCCGATACATTTTACCGCCTTCCACCCGGATTTTAAGATGGTAAATAAAAGCCGCACGCCACATGAGACTCTTAAAAATGCGAGGAAAATTGCACTAAACGCCGGAATAAAGTTTTGTTATACTGGGAATGTACATGATTATGAGGGACAAACCACCTATTGTCCAAATTGCAGTAAAGAATTGATTGTGCGAGATTGGCACAGCGTAATTACCAACAAACTGAGAAATAACCGATGCCCGGATTGCAATTCAGAAATCCCCGGCGTTTTTTCCTAAATTAAACCGGTTCAAAAGTTTTTTAAAAAACAATTTAGATTTAGCAGATTAGTTTATATATTATAATTGTTAAAAATACCCAATGTTCTGTCTCATTAATTAATTAATTAACAAACAAATATTAGAGGGCAAAGTATTATGAAAAAGTTATTCTCCTTTATAGCTTTTATTTTGGTTATTGGCGTCTTCTCATTAAACGTCAAAGCACAAGATAAAGCAACATACGGTAAAGTTTTTACCAATAAAGAAGCTAAAGTACTTTTCGGCAAAGTTATCGGTTCGTTAAGTATTAAAGCTGACGACCTGAGAGCTTTATTAAACAAATCAGGCGATTATATAATGTTTACAATTAAAAACAATCAAATTATTGTTGCCAACAAGTTCAAAAAAGCAATGAACCATTCCGTCGCTCTTTCTTCAGACGAACCGATGTATGTATTCAGCACAAGTGTTCTTAGAGATTTACT
>CAZRIQ010000377.1:0-3030 GCA_964600175.1 uncultured Melioribacter sp.
AAGAAGTCTACGGCAAAAAAGTCGGTCTGATTGCCGCAATAATTGTTTTTATTCTTGTTTCTCCTGCGCCATACCTTTTAATGATAGGCAGTCTCATATCACTAATATTTGGAATTAACCTGATCTGGTCGCTTATCATTGGTACAGCACTTTCAACATTATATTTATTCAAGAGCGGTTATAAATCGGATTTATATACAGATGCATTTGAATTTTTTATTATGTTTTTTGGTTTTATCATTATCGTTTTTTTCGCGATAAATATCTTCGGCGGTATCGATTTCTTAGAGAAAAGCTTGCCAGCGTCGCATTTATCGGCCACTGGGGGTGCATCTCCAATGTATGTTGTTGTCTGGTTCTTAATTGCTTTGTGGACGTTTGCTGATCCCGGTTTTCATCAACGATGTTATGCCGCGAAAAACGGAAGCACTGCCGTAAAAGGAATTATTATTTCGGTATTTCTCTGGGCATTGTTTGATTTTCTAACCACTACAACCGGACTTTTTGCACGGGCATCACTTCCTAATTTATCTAACCCGGTTTTATCTTTTCCGTTATTTGCAGAAAAAATATTAACTAGCGGCTGGAAAGGCATCTTTTACGCTGCTTTATTTGCAACAATTCTCTCGACTCTAAATAGCTTTATGTTCCTAAGCGGAACAACATTCGGACGGGATTTTGTTTTCAAATTAAAGTCTACCAAAAGCTTTGAAAAAATTCCTGGGTATACAAGAATCGGCTTGTTGGTTGCTGCGGTTGTTTCCGTACTCATTGCTTATTTTTTCCAATCTGTTATTCAAATATGGTATACGATTGGAAGTATCTGCATACCAGGGATAATCTTTTTAATTATAGGTGCCTATTTCAACAAATATAAAATAGAACCGAAATTTGCTCTAATAGAAGTGATAGGAGGCATAGTATTTAGTTCCGTGTGGTTTTTACTTAAGCAAAATCTTAAGACAAATTCATTCATAAATGATATTGAACCAATGATAGTCGGTTTAATCTTTGTAGTTATTTTCCATCTAACGGTTTTAGGTCGCCGGAAGGTTTCTTCATTATCAATGAAATAATGACAGATATCAACAAACAGAAGATTATTATTCCAAGAGAAATCAATGTTTCTATATGGTATAAATCCGAAATTACCATTTTAACACCGACGTACGCTAATATTATCGCAACTCCATATTTCAAATAGGTGAACATTTCAACAACTCCTGCAAGAGCAAAATATAGCGCTCTTAAACCTAAAATTGCAAAAATGTTTGACGTAATGACAATAAACGGATCGTGTGTGATTGCGATTACTGCAGGTATCGAATCGACAGCAAAAATTAAATCAGCAGATTCAATCAAGAGGAAAGTAAGAAACAACGTTGTGACGAATCTTTTCCCGTTAATCTTAGTGAAAAAGTATTTACCTTCATACGTAGTGAGAATATTAAAATGCCGTGTTACAAATCTGATAATTTTATTGTTGTCTAGATCGATCTTTTCATCTTTGCCAAATGCCATTTTATAAGCTGCATAAAACAACAGTACTCCAAAAATGTAAATGATTGGAAAACCTGTATTAATGTTACGCCGGCAAGAATAAATAATATCCTCATTACTATTGCACTAAGGATTCCCCATTTGAGTACATGCGGCTGGTGTTCGTCTTTAATGTTCATTACATTAAAAATCATAAGGAAGACGAAGAGGTTATCAACAGATAACGATTTCTCTATCAGATAACCTGCTAAAAACTCAACAGCTTTTATTTTGCCTTCATTGTGAAAAATTAAGATAAGTACATTGAAAAGAAGTGCTGTGGCAATCCAGACGCCGCTCCATATAAGACTTGGTTTCATACCGATCTTGCCAATTCTATGTTCAGTGGCATAAAGGTCGATATAGAACATAATAGCGATTGTAACGGTAAAGATTATCCAGAAAATATAATTGTCTAACATAGAGCAAAGACTAATAATTTTATGGTAACAAAACGGCAACCGAAATCACGGTTGTCCATAGTCCGCGTTTATCGCCTTGAGCTGATTGAGTGATATTGAATGTTCTAACTATCTTGCCGGACATTTTATAAACCTGTTCTCTTTCGTTCCATGCTTTTTCCGAGTCGAAATCCACGCCTAATGTAGTTGCCAGCATTGTAGCGGCAAGGTCCTCTGCATATTCGCCTGCTGTTTTTTCAGTTTCTCCAAAAGGGTGATGTTCGGATAAATAGCCGTACATTTTTTTATCGGAAGGTATGGCAACACCGAGTGAAGAAGCGATTAAACGATTCGGCTCATTCGTTGAGTTCCTTGCCATAACACAATGGGTAATTTGCCCGGGCGAAAGAAGTCTAAGACCTTGTTCTTTCGTTACACGTTTACAGCCAACTGGAAAAATGCTGCTAACTGCAACAAGATTGCAAATCTCAATACCTGCACTGCGAAGTGCAAGTTCGAAGGAAGCCAAATACTCCTTGTGCTTACCTACACCTTTAGTGAAGAATATTTTTTTGGGGACGTACAATTAACACCTCCTTTTACTTTGCTATTAGTTGAATAAAATTTCTTTTACCGACTTTCAAAATCATCGGTTTATCAACTTTGATTATTTGTTTTACATCAGTAATTTTTTGACCGTTAATCGTAACACCACCTTGAATTACGAGGCGTCTTGCTTCGCTTTTAGTGGGAGCAAAATTTACCGCTACAATCAATTCAAGAATATCTATTCCTTGCTTCCCATTCTCAACAACAAAATCAGCGATCTCATCAGGTAATCCTTTATTAACAAAGATTCTGTCGAATTCAGATTCTGCGTCATTGGCTTCTTCTTTCGAGTGGTACATTTCCACTATCTTTTTAGCCAGGGATCGCTTAATATTTCTTGGGTTAACTTCTTTGTTTTCCAGGTCTTGTCGGATTTTTTGCAATTGATCCTTAGGTACGTTTGTCGTTAGTTCGAAGTATGTATAAATCAAGTTGTCCGGTATCGACATTGTCTTGCCGAATATATCTTTCGGGGATTCAG
>CAZRIQ010000378.1:0-3027 GCA_964600175.1 uncultured Melioribacter sp.
GCACTGGTGGGTGTATCATATCCTCCTTTTCCTTTTCCGATTTTTATTTTCTTTGCTCTTATTCCTTTCTTAAAAGTAATTAGTGAAAAAGAAACGCTGGGCGAAATAAACCGTTACTCATACCTAGGATTTTCTATTTTCACTTTGATTACACTTTACTGGGTAGGGAGCTGGACAAAAGAAGCAGACCCCTTCTTAATGATTTCAGGTATACTTTTAATTTTTGTTAACCCGGGATTGTATCTCATTCCTACATCAATTTATTACTTCTGCAAAAAATCGTTGGGAAACAAAACAGCTTTGTTTCTATTCCCATTCTTTTGGGTTTCGTTCGAATATCTTTATTCACTTACGGATTTGAAATTTCCATGGCTTACGTTGGGGAATAGTTTGGCATATTACAACGTGTTTGTGCAGTTTGCAGATATTGTCGGTGCTTACGGTCTCTCACTTATTATAATATTTATAAATGTACTATTGTTTGTCTCCTTGAGGAATTATAAGGTAAACAAAAGGTCATCGTTGGTATATGGTATAGGGGGAGTAATCATTTTTTTGATTGTGAACATTTACGGAATCATAAGACTAAATACGTTTCATCTTTCAGGCAGTAAAGTAAAAATAGGATTGGTTCAACCGAATCTTAACCCGTGGGAGAAATGGGCAGCCGGCGGTTTGAATAGCCAGCTTAATTTGTATTTCGGTTTATCACAAAAAGCGGTTGATAAGGGCGCTGAAGTAATTATTTGGCCGGAATCTGCTTTACCGGTTTATCTTTTATCCGGTAATTACTCAAGAGAATTAAACAGAATTTATAATTTCATTCACACAAATAAAGTTTATTTGTTGACGGGTATGCCGGATGCAAATTTTTATTACAATAAAACCGAAGCACCGCCGGATGTCAAGCCGATAAGAAATGGAGAGATGTACTACACATCCTACAATTCTATTTTATTGTTTTCTCCTTTTACGGATAGGATACAAAAATATCAGAAGATGAAACTTGTTCCTTTCGGTGAAAAAGTTCCGTTCGTAGAGGCACTTCCGTTTCTCGGTGATCTGATTAAATGGGAAGTGGGAATTTCAAGCTGGAATGTTGGAAAGGATACTGTAGTTTTTGAATTACCGAAGGCGCATGTTGAAATGAAAGATCAAGATCAAGTGCAAGAACAAGAGAAAGATGGGATATCGGATGAGTTAAGAATCGGAGGAGTTGTTTGTATCGAATCGATTTACCCGGATTTTGTTGCTTCGTTTGTACAGAAAGGTGCAAGCATGATTGCCGTTGTTACTAACGATAGCTGGTATGGTTATTCGAGCGGACCTTTTCAGCATGAAGCGATAAGCATTTTGCGTGCGGTTGAAAATAGAAGAACGGTTGTAAGAGCAGCAAACGGCGGAGTATCTTGTTTTATTGATCCGAACGGTAAAGTTTTATCCGAGACAAAATTGTTCACGAGAACTTTTCTTACAGGCGATGCAGATATAGAAAGTATGTTAACATTTTACACGCGATACCCGTTAATTTTTCCACTGCTTTCTTCATTTGTTTCAATAGTAATTATATTTCTATTTGCATCGAAAAAGTTAATTCTTTTTATGAATCATAAAACACGGTTGAAGAAATGAAAAAATTTATTGATCTGCGCAGCGATACTGTAACAAAACCTTCAGAAGCAATGAGAAAAGCAATGTACGAAGCTGAGGTCGGCGATGATGTCTATAAAGAGGACCCGACTGCAA
The DNA here is from genome assembly GCA_964600175.1 of uncultured Melioribacter sp. Taxonomy (GTDB): domain Bacteria; phylum Bacteroidota; class Ignavibacteria; order Ignavibacteriales; family Melioribacteraceae; genus Pyranulibacter. The sequence continues at coordinate 1,747 of CAZRIQ010000378.1, forward strand.
ACGAATTGGAAAAATATACCGCTGAACTTTTGGGAAAAGAATCTGCATTGTTTGTTCCTAGCGGAGTTATGGGAAATCAAATCTGTTTGAATGTTCTTACGAACCCGTGGGACGAAGTAATCTGCGAGAAGGACGCACACATTTTCCAGTATGAATCCGGTTCACCAGCCGCATTAAGCGGTATTCAGTTAAGTTTGGTAGAAGGCGTAATGGGAATCTTTACACCCGAACAGGTTGAACCTTTGATAAGACCAACGAGCGCATACTATATGGCGCGCACGAAAGTTATCGAAGTTGAGAACACACATAATCGTGCCGGCGGAACGATCAATCCAATCAAAAATATTGAAGCATTGTCGCAGCTCGCTAAGAAATACAATTTATATTTTCATCTTGACGGAGCCCGTATTTGGAATGCTTCCGTTGAAACTGGAATAACTCCGGCAAAATACGCTTCATACTTCGATTCTATTTCCTGTTGCTTATCAAAAGGATTGGGCGCACCAGTCGGTTCAATAATTGCCGGTTCAAAAGATTTTATTGAGGAAGCTTTCCGAATTCGCAAAGCATGGGGCGGGGGAATGAGGCAAATCGGTATACTTGCAGCAGCAGGTTTGTATGCTTTGAAGAATAACATTCCGCGTCTCAAAGAAGATCATGAGAAAGCAAAATTGTTCGCTGAGAATCTCTCGAAGATTCCCGGCCTTGTAGTTGAGAAAAAATTAGTACAGACAAACATTGTAATGTTCTCTCTCTTGAAAATGTCTGAAGAAAACTTTTTCACAAAGTGCCGGGAAAAAGGATTACTCTTCGGTGCGGGAAAAGTCGGTGTGATTAGAGCCGTAACACACATGGATGTATCGATGGAAGATATAAATCAAGCGTCGAAAATAATTGAAGAAATTTTATCTTGATCCTTTCTGTTAATGAGATCAAGTCGAGGAGGAATAAATAGTTATGGATTTATCGTCATTTAAACACAAAGTAACGGAAGTGGTAAAGTTTCATGAAGTTGACATGCTTGGTGTGTGCAATAATGCCGTCTACTTTAACTATTTTGAAGATGGAAGGGTAAAGTATATTCAAGACCTTAAGAACAATTACAAGCTGAAAGAGATCATGGAAGGCGAATCGTTTTTCATAATAGTCCATAATGACTGTGACTACATTGAACCGGCGGTACTTGATGATGAGTTAAATGTCTATACAAAAATTAATTTCATAAAGAACAGCAGTTTCGGTTTCAAACATGTCGTTGAAAATAATCGTACGAAGAAAGTA
>CAZRIQ010000379.1:0-3024 GCA_964600175.1 uncultured Melioribacter sp.
AGCGACTTCCTTGTGTTCTCAACAACAATCTTCACGCAGTTGTTATGAAGAAACAACTGTTCCGAAATTGAATCATCGTTAACCATTGCTACTGCGCTTGCGCCTTTGTTAATTGCATCTCCTATAAATTTGTGTCCGTCTTCCTTGAATCCCTTAATAGCAAAAAAGAGAGAATCGCTTTTAACCTCACGGGAATCGATCGTAATATCTTCGATCATCCTCCGTTCGGCGTTACCGACAACCTGTATAACTTTAACTTTGTTCAATAGTTCAACAAGCTTCATTTAGTTCAAGTTTATTGATGTAATATTTATATGCGTTTCACATTTCAAAACACAAACACTGTCCCTTAAAATAAGAGAACCGGCTTCAATACTTTGTGAAATTACCTTACCGCCTCCCAAAATTTTGTACTTCATCCCAAGTTCGGTTAACATAGAAACTGCATCGCGTAATGTTTTATTAACCAGGTTAGGCATGGTTGTTCTGTTTGCAAGGTTAAATTCTCTTTCCATTTTTTGTCTCTCACTGTTGTTTCCGGGATTAAGAAAACTGATAACACTTTCATTAGATTTTGAATCTGCAATAACATTATTGATTAAACTTCCTGCTCTTTGAATCCTCTTACGATTAGGAACAAGATTGATATCCGCATCGACCAATCTTTTGGCAATGTTGTGAAAAACTGGTGCAGAAACCAATCCGCCGTACTTTCCAACTTCAGGTGCGTTGTAAAGTATAAAACATATAACCTTAGGATCTTTCGCGGGGAAAAATCCCACAAAAGATGAATTATGTTCTTTGCTCGAATAAGAATTATCAACCAAAATTTGAGAGGTGCCGGTTTTACCTCCGACAAGCACATCCTCAAGTCTTGCTTCTTTGCCTGTCCCTTCTTCAACAACTCCTACCATTAATTCTCTCATTTCTTCGGAGATATTACTTGGAATAACCTGTCTAATTTTAATCGGATTATTCTCTTGAAGAATATTCCCCCGGTAATTGGAAACCGATTTAACTACATAAGGTTGATAAAGTATACCACCGTTTATAAGTGCGGCATAGGCTGAAATAAGTTGTATCGGGGTTACGGAAATTTCATAACCGAAAGACAAAAAAGCTTTGCTCAATCCAGAATATTGACTTGGCTTTTTTAGGTAACCGGAAGCTTCACTGGGCAAGTCGATTGCCGTTGGATTACTAAAACCGAAATCACGCAGACTCTTATAAAGGTCATCATCACTGATTCGCTGAGAGAGTTTGCTCATCCCAATATTGCTCGATTGTTCAAGTATCTCTTTTACGGTAAGTTTCTCAAACTTGTGTGTATCCTTTATCTTCACATTCTTAAATTTATATACACCGTTTTCAGTGTTGATTACCTCATCTTCCTTAACCAAATTTTTGCTTAGCAAAATCGACATGACAATTGATTTGAAAGTTGAACCGGGTTCATAGGTATCCGTCAGCGCCCTATCGCGCCGGGCATTGGCATCAAACAAATTGTAATTAGCCGGATCGTAATCCGGTACATTTACAAGTGCAAGCACTTCGCCGGTATTAGGATTCATAATTATACCGACTGCCGACTTAGCTTCGTATTTTTTCAAGCCCGACGATAATTCTTCTTCCAGAATTCTTTGATACGCCCGATTGATTGTTAAAGTTATATTATCGCCGGACACGGGAGGCTGCGATAAATTATCATTCACTGAAACCGGTCTTCCAATAACGTCTCTTTCGATTAAATATTTTCCGTCCGTTCCGGTAAGCTTGTCGTTGTAAATTTTCTCAACACCTTCGATACCTACCATATTAGTGTTCACAAAACCGATTACATGGGAAGCAAGACTTCCATAGGGATAAACTCTCGTAAAGTCATCCTCGTAAAAAAGCCCATCGATCGGGGCATCTTTTATTTTAAGTGCTTGTTCCATAGGCACTTTTCTTTCCAAACAGGTGTTTCCGTCGCCGTTTTTAATCAAGTTTTTGTAATACAGTTTATTTTTTTGAAAAACTCTCGCGAATAAAGCCGAAACAGAATCGATGCGCGTATTGTTCATCATTCTTGTATCGGCAAAAAACGAAACATTATCTTTTGTAAAACCCAGCACCTCACCGTTTTTGTCTTTGATTATTCCTCTTTCCGCCTTAATTGGTCGGGTTAAATTCTGTTGTCTATCCGCAATTAACGTGTAATACTTATGCTTGCTTATTTGAATATCATACAGTCGAACAATCAGGACGCCAAAGACAAAGAAAACAACCACTATTATTAAAAGTGCTCTTGAGTTACTCATACTTTTCGTTGACTATGCTTTGAATTTGTTTAATCCGGTTTTTGCTGACGGTTATCGTTTCGAACTGTTCCGGTGCTCTCACAAGTCCCAGCGAATCAGCGGCAATATTTACAATTCTTTCTTCCGTCGTCAACTTTTGCCGTTCCACTTTCAATAGTTCTATTTTATTTTTTCTTTCGCTCAGCAATTCAGATTTTTGCAGCTTTTCCAGATTTATATTTTTTATCTCGGAGTAGACAATCACGTAAACAAACAAGACTATACCTATGAGTAGAATACCAATTATTATATTTCCCAATCCAAAGTTTTTCATACAAGTTTTTCTGCGGCTCTTAGTTTTACACTTCTCGATCTTCTATTTTCTTCAACTTCTTCTTCAGAAGCAGTTAAAGGTTTAGTTGTCAAGATTTTCAACCGCCTAACTTTATCGCATACGCAAACCGGGACTCCGGGAGGACAAATGCAATTTAGGTTTTCGTAACGGAATTTTTCTTTCACTATTCGGTCCTCGAGCGAATTATATGATAGAATCACAATCCTCGCATTAGGTTTCAAAAGATCAACAGCTTTATTCAGGAATTCTTTCAATTCATCGAGTTCATTATTTATATATATTCTGAAAGCTTGAAATACCCTAGACAAAGTCTTCGTCAAATATCTTTTATTCGCAACGCTTTCAATTATCTCACGTAATTCTGAAGTTCTTTTTATCTCTTTCGATTTC
>CAZRIQ010000380.1:0-3009 GCA_964600175.1 uncultured Melioribacter sp.
GTATTAATTGAATTAGAGAAAAAGGATGACGATGTTTTTAAATGGGCAAAAAATCAAGAAATGTTTTATCCTCTTACTACTGAAATCCAAACTAAGGTAACAGAAATACTTTCCAAATTTCCACGTTTAATTGACTCACGAAAAGATCGTTCCCAAGCTGACCCATTTGTCATAGCACTAGCAATTCAAGAAAGTTGTTTTGTAGTTACCGGTGAAAAAAATCAAGGAACTATCGAGAGACCAAGAATTCCAATTGTATGTCAATCTTTTGGTATAAAACCAATGAATATCATTCAATTAATTCGCACTGAGGGTTGGCGCTTTATATAGACCTATATTATACTTATCACAAAAAAATTACCTTAAATCTCCGAAACTGATATTGTTATTTTCACGTCTAAATTTTGACTCCTTTCATAAAAAACGGACAATTAACATGAAAAAGACCTTTCGCAGTTTTTATTTCACTTTAACTGTCTTTCTGCTCTTCTTTTCGGCTGCGTTTGCACAGCACAAGTTCGATGTAAACCTCAACGACAGTGCAGACCACCTTTTTGTGGTTACGCTTTATCCGAAAAACCTTAAGGCAGACAACAACATTTATCAATTTGCATCTACGGCGCCGGGAACTTACCAGATTATGGATATCGGCAGGTTCGTGAAATCATTCAGCGCTTACGACAAAGCGGGAACGGAGATTCCGGTAAAACACATCTCAACAAACCAATGGGAAATTGATAAACCGACATCCGTTGCCAAAATTGTCTACAGCGTAGAAGATACATGGCATTCTAACGTTACCGAACATCCCATCTATGCAATGTGCGGAACAACAATCGAAAAAGATAATGCGGTGATCAACGGGCAGTGTGTGTTCGGCTATTTCCACGGGATGCAGAAATACCCAATCTATATTAAACTGGAATATCCCGAAGGCTGGAAAATAGGAACGGCTCTACGAAAAAACAACGACGGCTACTACGTTGCACCTACTTTCGATTACATAGTCGATTCACCGATTATGCTTGGAAACCTGACCGAAGCAACAACAAAAGTTGAGAACACCGACATCGAAGTTTACACTTACTCTACAACAGGATTAATAAAATCGGATAATATGCTGAACTTGCTGCAGGACATGCTCTACGCAACCAACGAGTTTCTAAAAGGTTTACCCGTAGATCATTATACATTCTTGTTTCACTTTGCGGAAGCTTCTGCCGGTGCATGGGAACATTCATATAGTTCGTTTTATGTTTACAAGGAGGATACTCTGACCGCCAATTATGCCGAGGATATGCTCTCGACATGTGCACATGAATTCTTCCATGTTGTTACGCCGTTGAACATTCACAGCGAACTGATAGAAAATTTTAATTATGAAAACCCGACAATGTCTCAGCATCTTTGGTTCTACGAAGGAATTACGGAATGGGCGTCGGGCATAATTCAGTTAAGGGATAATTTGATGACGCTGGATCAGTACCTAGCGGAAGTTTCTCAAAAACTAAGAATTAACGATAACTTCGATCCCAACATCTCGCTTACAACACTCGGTAAAGATGCAACCGAAATGCCGGATCAATATTTTAATATTTATAACAAGGGCTCGGTTCTCGGTACTTTGTTTGATATAAGACTGCTCGATCTTTCCGGCGGCAAACGGGGACTGCGCGAATTGATAATAGATCTTATTCACGATTACGGCAAATCCAAACCGTTCAGTGAAAAACACTTCTTTGATGATCTTGTTGCAAGAACTTACCCGGAGATCGGCGACTTCATAGATAAATATATTAAAGGAACCGATCCTTTCCCGGTTAAAGAATATTTTGCAAAACTTGGGATTGATTATCAGGAAGTTGCCGGGTACGACAGCACACAACCCTCTCTCGGTTTGGGAATTGGTGTTAAAGGTCAAGACCTTGTCGTTTCGAGAGTTGGTCCTGAGTTACAAAGTAAAGATGTGCGTGTCGGCGACATACTCTACAAATTTGACGACATTACAGTAAGTTTGAAAAACATTCAGGCGCTGACACCGAAGTTCAGAGCAATTAAAATAGGTGATAAAATTAATTTCACAGTTAAACGCGGCGATAAAGAAATTCCGATTGAAATTATTGCACAGCCTAGAAAAATAAGACACAAATTTGAAGTGATGAAAAATCCTACGCCGGAACAGTTGAAACTGCGCGAAGCGTGGATGAAGAACCTATAAAATAACAGCCCACCCCAACCCCTCCCAAAGGGAGGGGCTTTTTATATCTAGAATTTTAATTTCAGCAGAAGCATCGGGTCAATTCTTTTTGTGAACCACTGGGCGCCCCAATGAAGATGCGGTCCGGTTGCCCGTCCCGTCGAGCCGACCAAGCCGATTACCTGACCCTTCTTTACCCTATCGCCGGTTTTAACATAGAGCTTGCTAAAATGAAGATAAACCGTATTCAATCCCTGTCCGTGATCCAACAAAACAAATGTACCGTTGTAATAAAAGTTATTACCGGCAATTGATACTATTCCGTCGGCAGCGGCATGAACAGGCGTACCTTTATCAACTGCAAAATCGATCCCGTTATGCGGACTTTTGGGAACACCATTTAAAACTCTTTGGCTTCCAAACACGCTTGTAATCTCTTCCCCTTCTACCGGTCGAATAAACCCACCGGCATAAAATGCAGTATCAATAATCCCGATTGTCTTTCTCGCTTCTTTCATTCTTTCGGCTTCTTCTTCAATTCTCGGCAGTTCGGATTTTGGGGGCGTGACATATTTTGCCGCGAGTTTAAGTCTTTGAACGATGTATTTTCGTTTCGAGAGTTTTATTTTTTTCACGAAAGGTTTTCCGTTTTCGAAACCGATTTTAACTGTGTGCGTACCTTTTGCATCTCTATCAAAACCAATGAGAAAATAACCGCGTTTGTCGAAACCGATTTCTTTACCATCGAGCAGAACGGATTTTATATTTTGAGCTTCGCCGACAAGTACTCCGCCGGGTTCCGATTTGCCGTG
>CAZRIQ010000381.1:0-2999 GCA_964600175.1 uncultured Melioribacter sp.
CCAGTATTTTATTCATTTTTTCAATATAAACTATCTTTTTTGCTTCTGAATATGAGATTTTTCAAGATTTTGCTTCAAAATAATACACCTAATTTTTAAAATTACCAAACACAAAAATTGCAGTTGCATTGCCTGTAATAGTCGGTTCGTTGGTTATGTAATCCATCCTATCGTCCCTGTAGACAGCATTTTCCGTCTGAAACATTTTAAATTCATCATTATCCGAAACTTGAATATCATATTTTTTCAAAAATTCTTTCGATGCCGGACCTGCTGCAAATCCACCCGGAAGTTCTCCTTTAAAATAAGCTATTTGACTGTGAAAATGTTGAGTATATTTTTTACCGACTTTATAAATGAAACTTATTCCCCAAGGATTCCTTCCTAAAATATAATCTCTTTGAAATACTTCCAAGGAATCATACCTGTTGTTATTTGTAAGTCTCTTCCACAAAATATTCTGAAGTGATATACCAAGTAATGTATTATTAGTTCCCCAGGTCAAGGTCGCCCCTTCTCCAAACAAATTTGTAGACTTCGTTTTATTAAATTGATCTAAGTTTTTCAATATATATTCAATATACTTCTTATCGATGCTTGCCAAACGGTAATGTGCAACTGCGTTGATGTTACCCCAACTCCACCAAAAATCCGGACCGGCAGAATCGGCATCGGTTTTTGCATCGTCTAAAAATTCTTTTTTCTTAGTCGATAAATAAAGTTCAACCGCTCCCAAAGCCAATTTACCGTAGAAGTTGTTGTCGATGTACATCCCGGTTCCGCTGCTGTCTACATCCGGTACGTTGTTTCGAATTGAATAAAGGCTTTCAGCAACGTTTAAACACTTATCGGCAAATTCAGGATAGTTTAAAACATTCTTCCAAATTCTGTATGCTAAAGCCATAGTCGCAGAATAAATACCGATTAGATTTTTTCCCATTCCCACAAATGCCGGACGGTCGAACCGCAAGGTATCATTTTCCGGCATTCTCCATCCAACATCATGATCTCTAAGATCCTGCACCTGAGTTATTAACTTGTTATTCTCAAAATTACATCGCAGCATCCAATCCAATCCAATTTTAGCTTCTTCCAGGATATCGGCGACGTGATTTTTATTTTCATCAAAAGAAAATTTTTGTGGAGCAAAATCATAAGAAAATAAAAGCAAGTATGTTGAATACGCAGTTGTATTTAGAAACTTTATGTAATCTCCCGCATCATGCCATCCGCCTGTCACGTCGACACTAGTATCAATTACTTTGCCCCCTTCTATAAGACTTGTAGCATCAGCTATATGACAGACACCATGAAGCAGCGGATTGGTGTAACCGCATCTTTGCACTTTAAAAAATTTCAATAAATACTCTGCAAGCTCGTTATAGACATTTTTGCCTATTTTAAAATCATAAGATCGATTGTTGTTCACCTCCAGATAATATGTACCGGAGGCTTTAACTCCTGAGAAATCAACCATGTACGTGTATCTGAAATTTCCGTAAATAGTTTTCGATTTCGGAATAATACCTGTAAAAACTTTTTCGTCGGACTTCTCCTCAATAACATTAAATTTTTGTCCGCTCAAATTAGAATTTGAGAGTATTACGGCTGTTTTCAAATCATTCGGTAAAAAACCGAGTTGATTCAACCTGATAAACAAATCCGGTTCGGCTTTCAAATTAGCCGAACAATTAACCAACAACGATATAGCTGCAAAGCTTATGAAAGTCGAGAAAATTGATTTCATAAATTAGTTCCGAGAAGAAAAAACTTATTATTTGTATGAATAAAAAAAGGAGAGTCTTAATCACTCTCCTCCATGATTTTATTCTCACTTTTTTCAAAATTTGTTTTAAAGACATAATCCCACGTTGGCTGGCTAACGCCAAAACCTTTTTTCGCAGTTTGATAATGATGCTTCATATGATGATTCTTAACCGCAAGCCAAAATTTGTTTTTCATGTTGTAATGATGAATAGCGTAATGAGTCGTATCATAGAACATATAACCGACCAAAAATCCGGAAAAGAAAGGATTAACATCTGCTGCACCGATGATCCACAAAAAGAGAAGGTAAAATATCACGGCTAAAGGAATACTAACCGAGGGTGGCATTACAAGTCTTTTAGAATCTTTCGGATAATCATGATGAACACCGTGCACAATAAAATGAATTTTTTTACCGATCTCATTATTCGGTTCAAAATGAAATACGAACCGGTGTAAAGTATATTCCGTAAATGTCCAGACTATTGTTCCTACAATGAACCAGAGTACAATCGATCCGGCGGTAAGTTCGTATAGATAAATTCCTCTATAAAGAAATATTAGACTGACCGGTATATATAAAATCAAAGGAACCGTCCAATGAACTCTTGAGAGGGCTTCCATAAAATCGCTCTCAAACATGCGAACGGTTTCATCTTTGTTGGAAACATAATTCTTAGGCATATTTTACCTTATTATTTTTCTAAAATCCCGTCGGAATATAATTAAATGCTGTAAAAAATTAAATAAGCTATCATGTACTATAATTGATCCCAATCTACACTTTCTTTTTGATTATCCCAAGTCCGGGTTTGTTAGATAACACTACCCTGCCTTCAATTATCGTTATTGCATCGAACGGATCGTTTTTTATAAGCTGGTTTCCATCAAGATCACAGAGGTCAACCAAAGAAGCCAACTGACATGCAGCAGATATCGCACATGATGTTTCTGTCATACATCCAAGCATAATTTTCATTCCGAGTTCTCTTCCCCGATTAATCATTCTATAAGCTTCATCCATTCCGCCGCATTTCATAAGTTTTATATTGATGCCAGAATAAACTCCAACCATCTCATCAATATCTTCGAATTTCTGGACAGCTTCGTCTGCAAATATCGGGATATCTGTATTTTCCGTTAACCACGCTATCTCATCTTTCATTTCCTTCGGCATCGGCTGCTCTATAAGTATAGTATTATTTTCTTCCAATAATTTTATCAATTCAATT
>CAZRIQ010000382.1:0-2996 GCA_964600175.1 uncultured Melioribacter sp.
GATAGAATTTTCCATTACGATGAATACACTGCGGAGCCCAGGCACCGTTTGTTTGTTTTACCCATTTAAAATCTTTTAGAGAAGCTACGATTCCTCTATCGGTCCAGTTAACCATATCGGTAGAAGTATAAAGCATCCAGTTCTTCATATGAAATCCTGTTGCATCATCTTCATCATGTCCTGTATAAAGAAATAACGTATCTTTATAAACTATTGGTGCGGGATCGGCAGTAAATTTGGTTTGTATTATCGGATTCTGAGCTAAAACTTTACATGGTAAAATAAACACTAAAAAAAGTATTGTTGAAAAAGTGAAAATTCTATACATACATAAATATTTATTACTAGTTAAATTTTTCATTCCTTTCAATTTCAATAACTCCTATTCAGAACCTACTTCAATAACAGCATTGAATGCAGGTTTGGGCTGCAAATTACGATCAAACAAAAGCGCATCTTGACCCCGGCGCCACGATCGATTGTCGCTGATGCCCCAGAAAGTTACACGATCAATTACGTCTGAGTGCCGCTTGAAGATTTCAAACAACTTCTTGTATACTTCGGCTTGTTTCAGGTAATTTTCTTTCGGGATAGTTCTATCTCCGCCACGGACACCGAAAGCGCCGCTGTTGCTGCCTGTTGCCGTCACATCCAATTCTGTGATGCTGACCTCCAATCCAAGAGATGCATAATCGGTAATCGCTTTTTCAACATCGTCTAAGTTGCTGTCAAGATGCCAATGTCCTTGTATACCTACACCAGTTATCGGCACTCCTTCTGCGATAAGGCGTTTGAGCAGAATCATGGAACTAGCGTGTTTGCCTGTATTCTCCACAGCACCCTGCTCAATATTATAGTCATTGTAAAACAGCTTTGCATCCGGATCTGCTTCATGCGCCCATTTGAACGCCATGTTCAAAACATCCGGTCCTATTGTTTTATACCAACTACGCTTACGTAGGTTCTCTGTCTTGCCTGCACCGCTATCTGCGATCGCTTCGTTAACCACGTCCCAGCCAACAACACGCCCTTTGTAGTGTCCAACTAAAGTAAAGATGTGTTTTTTCAATCGTTCCATAGCTAATTCTCGAGTTGCCGGTTGCCCATCGGGTCCTTGGAAAAACCAACGCCCTGTTTGTGCATGCCAGACCAAAGTATGACCCCATACCTTGAGTCCATTTTGCTGACACCACTCGACCATCGCATCGGGAGTAGCGAAATTGTAAGTATCCTCCAAAGGATGAGTCGGCTGCGGCTTCATGCAGTTTTCCGGAGTTACTATGTCATATTGTATTTTAATATTTGCAAGCTCAGCGTCTGAATATCCCTTTAGATCGGCCGCGCAACCGATAAGAAATTTTCCGGCATATACATCATTAAGGGTTTTTAAGGATTCTGTACCAGTATTGTTCTGACCATATACAGTTACGGTTATTACCATATATACTATAAAACTCAATGCAATATTTCTGATTTTCATATTTCTCTTCCTATTGATATTAATAAATGTTTTCAGTTCTATAAAATAACGGACCGGCATATATCCTTACAGCCGTTATGTTGAAACGCTTCATTGTAAATCATTCTTACTCCCAATTCTAATGAGTAACATTTGCATTAGAGTTTAATTACAATTTTCTTTCCGTCATAATTAACAACTTTATTATACTTATTAACTGATTCCATTCCAACGCCATTGTTTCCGGAAACTTTTACAATACTGAATTTGCGTTCTGCGAGCATGCCGGGGAATGATCCTTTTCTGTCGCTGATAGTTAAAGTTTTCTTCGCATCATCCCATTTGAAAGTTATAGTTGAATAAATTCCTTCCTCATAATTATAATTGTCATTTTCATCTTCGTATAAAGTGAATTCACCATCGGTGCCAGGATAAATTTTTATTTCAAGATCATCCCATTTTTTCTCGGCTGCATACTGCACCTTTGGACCAATTGGAAGAATAGAACCTGCTTTCACAAACAAAGGCATGATGTCAATCGGCGTTGCTTTAGTTATTGTTTGTCCACCGCTATGTTTTTCGCCGGTCCAGAAATCCAACCAAGCGGTTCCCTTTGGCAAATAGACTTCTTGACTTTTTATCTTGCTGAAATCTCCGACTTTGGTAGTATCATTGCCGTGAACAACTATCTTTGAATACATCGGAGTAGTTACGGGACAAACCAACAGAGACTTACCGAACATATACTCATTGTTTATATCCAATGCATCTTTGTCATTTGCAAAATCCATAACCAGCGCGCGCATCATAGTCGATTGATTGGATGTTACATCCCACGAGGTAGAATAAATATAGGGTAATAAATAGTAACGCAAGTTTATAAACTTTTCGATAGCGTCGTAAATCTTGTCGCCTTTCTTACCGAATTGATAAATTTCACGAGGCGCATCTGTTCCGTGTGAACGCATCATAGGACAGAATGCACCGAACTGTATCCAGCGTACATACAGTTCACAGTAATTTGCATCCTCGAGTTTTTGTGGAAAATTCCAAAGGAAGAATCCGCCTATGTCGCTGTTCCAGTAAGGAATATCGCTGAGTGAAAAATTTAATCCGGCAGAAATTTGTTGTCTTAATGCATCCCAAGATGCGACAACATCACCCGACCAAGTATTGGCACCGTAACGTTGCTGCCCAGCAAATGCCGAACGGGTAAGTATAAACACACGTTTGTCCGAAGTTACTGAACGCTGGTGATCGTACACTCCGCCGACAGTCATCAACGGAAAAGCATTTCGTACTTTGCGGAATGAACCAAGATATGTTTTATTATCTAAATCAGAGGGTTTAGGATTCAGGTGATCCGGTTCCGAGGAATCTAACCACCACCCATCCATTCCAAGCGAAAAAATTCCTTTGTTCAAATAATTCCAATAAATTTCTCGGGCTTTCGGATTGTAGGGATCATAAACTCTAACACCGGAAGGGTAATCCATTCTCGGCGGCCATTTTCCCGAACCGGACAGAGGCCACGTTT
>CAZRIQ010000383.1:0-2988 GCA_964600175.1 uncultured Melioribacter sp.
AATTATCATCTACAAAAAAAACGGGTCCTCTCCAACCGGTAAAATACAACGCATCTAATTCGGCAATCACCTGTTCTTTGGTTTTTGTGCGCGGTCTTCTTCCGTAAAGAACCGTGATATCGCAGAAGTCGCAGTCAAAAGGACAACCGCGTGAATACTGAACATTCATCGAAGTATAGTTTTTAAGAGGTATTAATTCCCAAAGAGGTAAAGGTGTTGTTGTAATATCGGCCCATTCCTCCGATGTGTATTCGTGCGCGGCTTTTCCTTCTTCCAGATTACTTAAGAAGCGTGGAAGAGTAATTTCCGCTTCATTAAGAACGAGATGGTCAACTTTATCATAATACTCGGGACAGCTTGTAAATAACGGTCCGCCGGCTACAATTTTTATCTTTAACTTTTTACATCTGTCTATCACATGATTTGCCGATTCACTTTGAATTGACATTGCGCTGATGAAAACATAATCTGCCCAAAGAATATCTTTATCAGTGAGATCGTTTGCGTTCATATCGATAAGTTTTTTGTTCCATTCTTTGGGAAGCATCGAAGCAACAGTCAATAATCCCAAAGGAGGAAAGCTAGCTTTCTTCGATACAAATTTCAGGGCGTGCTTAAAACTCCAAAAGGTATCGGGATACATCGGGTATACTAAAAGAATATTCATCTATAATTTCTTTATGTTATTGAAAATTTTTCCTATACGGCAATTCGCTCCGCGATAGTTTTTAGATTTGCATTCTGATCGTGGAATATTGCACCTTCAGGAAGCCAATCCCACAAGGGTCCCAGTTCATTTTTTATAATATCTTTATAGAATTGCGGAAGCTCGGTTGTTTCTTGTTCAAAGTAATCACGGAATTTTGTATCAGAGTTAAGATACATTAATATTTTTTTATTGAATGCAACCCTGCCGAAACCTTCTTCCGATATTGCACGGACAACATTCATCCATCGCGGTATGAATGCATTTGTAGCAATTAAACGCCTAACAATTGCACTCCATGAGAATGTATGTTCGCCAAGACCGATAATATGAGAATAAAATTCCGGCCAGGAATAATTTACCGGCTTGATATTCATAGCGTGATTATTATTCAGGAAATGAAATGGAAACGGAATAACACGGTCCTGCTGTTGATATTCTAAGTTTAGAGGCGCTGCTTTTCCGAAAGCAGATAATAGTGAATAACCGGGGAATGCACCGGGCGTCATATCTACGAATTTTTTTGTAAGTTCAAACGGTTCTTCGCCTTTGTCTGCATCGAGTCCCAATACAAAATTAGTTTGAACGTAAGGAATATACCGTAAGATCATATTAACTTGTTCGGCAACATGATTAACCTTATCCATTCCGGTCATGCTTCCCGTCATTGATTTATTTCCAAGATCGAACCACGATTCTATTCCAGGCAGCATAGCTCCGAATCCATTCCGTTTAAGACGCTTGACATGCGGTTCAGATAACAACGATAGACTGCTTTCAGCTATGAAGTCTATTCGGTTGGGCGGCACTGCCTCCTCAATAGCGTTCATATAATCATCGAATCTAATACCAAAATTCGGATCGTGCCAACCGACAAGGGGGCGTTTGAATTTAGTAAGCAGAAAAGTTAAATCTTCTTTCATTACCTCAAAATCTAAAGGTTGATATGCTACGGTTGAATCAATGCAGAAGCTGCATGTGTAAGGACAGCCTAAACTACCAAGCATTGGAACCATTTTTATTAATGGAGCCTTTCGTAAAGTTGACTCTATAAATTTCCAGCGCTCTTTAACTCCCGGTAATGATTTAGGTTGATGCTGGGCATCGAGATATAAACCGGTAGGGCGATGAGGTGAACAGTCGTACAAAATTTCATTAATAATATTCTTGTCTGTAAATCCAACAACATAATCGAAATACTGTAACGCATCCTCCGGGTAGCAGCGTGCATGCGGTCCCCCTAATACGGTAACTGCGCCGCGCGACCGTAAAAGATTACTTAAAGCATAAGCAGTTTGCGCAGATTCGGTAAATGCGCCGATAAATATTATATCTGCATTTTGCGGCAGCTCTTTTATCAGATCTTCTTTACCCGTATAACAAACGTATGTTACGTTATGCCCCTTTTCTTCACACCAAACTCCTATAACTTGAGGCATTATGCTTGCAAAGTTTGCGTTCATTATGCGTGCAAATAATTTTTTATTTGGTTTTTTTGATACCAGATCTATTATACTTACTTGAAGTCTGCGGTTCATATCAGCGCCTTACTTTCATTTTTATATTAATACGTAAATTAAAATGAGAACTGTCCGGTAAACGATTAAATTGTTACCGATCAGTTTTACTTTTCTATAATGTATAAAAACAGCGCCCGACTATAAATGGTTCTAAGGGATGAAAAAGGGACTACATCCTTTGGGTGAGAAACTTTTTATTTATAACATGATTACGGTAAAAAACTTGATAAGTCCGTCTTTAAATTTCTTCGTTTTACCGGTTTCGAGATGCAGTAACTTACTCAAATCAAAACCGGTTTTTAATTTTTCCTATTGTACTCCATGTTATTTCTTACCCTTTCTTTTATCCTGTTTGTTTCGATTATTGCTTTGCTTATTAACCTTATTATTTCTGTTGTCAAGTTTTTGTTGCTGAACCCATTTGTTATGCTCGGGATGGTATTTGTTCACAAAATATTTCGAGTCCTTGCTATCACGGATTGGCTGCTGGTTGTGAAGACCCTTGTATGAGGAATATTTTTCTCTGTAGTTTTTATCATTTCGCCATGGCTGCTTCTCATTCACTACTACCTTATAAGAATTATATAAGTTATAATTACCAAAACGTGAAGGTAAGCGAGAAGAATATCTCCAACGTCCTCCATAATTATAGTAGTAACGATGTTGAGGAACGCTGTAGTAAACATCAATATCCGGTAAGTAATAATATTCGACATAATCATAACCGGTGGGACCCCAAGCCGGCTGGCTGTCTAAATTAAA
>CAZRIQ010000384.1:0-2957 GCA_964600175.1 uncultured Melioribacter sp.
GACCTTCCGCCGCACTTTTTAAGAAAAAGAGAATGATTGTTATAACCGTCCAGAATAAATGCTGCATTTTCGCTATTGACGGAAACTTCGCATCTTTTGTAGGTATTGCAATTAAATCAAATAAGCTTTTCCAGAATCCTTTTCTTTCGGCAACGCCGGAAGAATTTAATTTAGTTGCATCATATAATTTGTTGGTCTGATAATGACCGATGCTGCCGGTTGTTATTGATAAACCCATTAGTGCAACTAACGAGTCGGGTATGTCCGGTACTCTTAAGTACATAAAACCGAAGATCATTACCATAACTCCAATTGCTACCGTCCATAAAAACATTTGCGTAAGCGATAACGACAGTCTTCCGTTTTTAGAATCGTATAATCTTATTAAGTCGAAAAAGCTTTTTCCCCCTTGCCTGGCGATAAAAGCAACTAGTGCAATAAACACAACCAGAATAACAAGCGACCAAAATACGGAAGCAAAAGCATTGCCTATGTATATTTCATCATTACCGATGACGTTTGCATATTCATATTTAATTGTATTGTTGGGGAGGTTTACTTTTTGAGCAATCCATGTTATAATCGGTACGACCCTCATGCCGGTACAGAAGGTGGGGATTTGAATTTTGCTGATGTCGAACAACATCATTGTTCCTTTAATTGTAATAGGGGTTCCCGAAACGTTATGAACCATTGTTTGTCCGGTTGCCACTTCAAAAGGTTTGAACGAGGGACCTTTGCATAAGATATCCTCGACTTCTCTGCGTGTCTTTTGGTTGATTGCAACAAGACACAATACGGGCTGCATTTCTTTTGTTATTTCCAGGTCCTGGACAAAAACGCGTACCGGGTGAGATTTGATCTGACCGTCTTCCATAATTAATGTTGGATTCTTGTCCTGTGCCTGCGCAGATACAATCGATTGAAGTAATAGCAAGGCGATGAAGATAATTTTTTTCATGTTTGTTTACTCCTCAGTTTTTAATAAAAAATCATTAGGGGCATATCAAAAACAATATTTAGTGTTATATGATGCTGCAGGGAAGAACTTAATCTTGCAGCTTTTGAATGAAAGTAACCGATGGAAATTGCAAGCGGCATTTCCGGAATGCCGTAGACAAAATAAATGCCGGGTGAAATAATATCTTTCAATTTCATGTTGGAATCCGAATCGAACAATTGAGAATTTACAACTGGTCCAAAATCCAATATCGAAGCGAATATACTTATCGAACCGTTTTTGCCGAGTCCCCAGCTATGTTCCAAACCTATTGGAGCGGTCAATCCCGTATAACCCAACGTGTTTTGTTTTTTAAAATTAAGTTCGTGGTTAATCGATTCAATCCCGAGTGAAAGTCCCCAATAAGAAGAAATAAAAATGTGTTTTGAATTATCCCTTTTGGTTCCGAAACTTACCGGCGGTAAGGTAACCGAGGTGAGAATTGATTTAACTTCATCTTTACTTTGTGCTTCCGAAAGTTGTGCAAAAAAGAGTGCATACAATTTAAAGTTATTGAAATACTGTTCGTATTTCTTTTTTATTTTTGGGGAACTGAATGTACCGTCGGGGAGCTTTTCCGCGATATATTCTATTATTTTAAATGAGCTTAAAACCCTGTAAGTATTGCTCTTGCTCGTATCCATAACAACTTGTGCCAACCCATAGAGTTCGCTGATATCGTTAAGGGTAGATTTTAATTTATCTAGTGTTGATTGAAATTCTTCTATACCGATCAGTTCAAAATCTTTTGAGTTGTATATGGATTCTAAATTGTCGATTGACGCGATCACTTCTTTTATTTTGGTATGGATAGAATCTTTGTTGTCAATTATCGATTTAATATTGTTTGAGGCAAGGTTTTTAATTTTTGCCCCCACATTTTTAAGTTCATCGAATTTCGAATAAATACTATTGTAGATAAATTTTACATTTTTATTACGGATGAGCGGTTGTGCGTTAAGTTGATAAGTATCATTGCCAATCTTGATTTCCACACCTTGAACTTGTTCCAGCAAAAGATCGATGTAACCTCTTTCACCAACCGGCAGTACTTTGCTTTCCTCGTTAATTGTTTTGAAGAAATTCTCAGCCACCTGGGAAAGATCTTTTTTAATGCTGTTATCCCAGATGTCTTTATTTGTTAAAAGGATTTTTAAATGTGTTATACTTAACATTTGGTAAGTGCTGGGAAAGAAATTCTTCAGTAGTTCGTTGTCTTTTAACTTATTCTCGAAAATGTAGAAGAAGTTTTCATTTGCTCGTTCCGTCAAAAATTCAGCGGTACCGTTTACAATTTTATTTTCAACGTTTTGAGATTGATTTTGGGAAAATGAATAACGGAACGGGATTAGCATAAGAATGCTTGACAGTAGAATGTAGAAGGGCTTGCCTTTCATATCTACCTCCGAAGATTTTATATGGTATTATATCTGATTCAACGGATGTATAGAAACATTAACAACCGGATTTTTAAAAGACTCGTTCTTATCCCTTATCAGAAACCAGCAGTAATGTTTTGATCGGCAGGTAAACCCGCATAAAATGTGCGGATTGTTTCCCTAATCGGTGAGCATTTCCTTTTCCATACTCAAATTAGCTTTGAGATTTTTCAAAAGCAAGAAAAATAGATATGAGTATTGAGATGTGAGATTTTAGAAGCCGGAAATAAGGTGCCGGGTTGTTCTTTTAGAACCGGCAGAGGGAAGCCTTTCTTTGAGTCTTAGATCAAGTTTTTAAATGGCCGGATTATGAAATAGGGAGTTCTACAAAAAATGTCGAACCTTTTCCTTCTTCGCTTTCCAGATAAATATTTCCTCCTAATATTTTGGTATATCTTTTTGCAATTGAAAGACCTAGTCCGGTACCTTGAAAGCGGCGTTCAAATCCCTCGCTTGCCTGTCTAAATTCCTTCCAAACAATTTCTTGCTTGTCTTTTGGAATCCCGATCCCCGTATCG
>CAZRIQ010000385.1:0-2944 GCA_964600175.1 uncultured Melioribacter sp.
GTATTCTTTATTGATGAAAAAACATGAAACCGACCAAACCGGCTTATCATCAACCGGGCTTAACACTTTTGACTTTTCCAATCTAACAAAATCTCCTCTCGGTGCAACCGAGCACCACCCAACTGCTTTTTTACCTGCGTAAGCAATAATTCCGACTGTCTTCCCTTTCTTTACAAGCGACTTCATTGCCCGCTTGTTGCCGCTGCCTTTCTTTTTCTGAAATTCAGAATTCTCAAAGCGCCATGCCATACACCAGCAGCCGCCACATGCACCACGCTCGCCGAATAGTTCTTCAAAATCTTTCCACGTGTTTTCAGTTAAAGGAAGAAATTTTAGTTTTGCCAACTTCCCCTCTCTAAATTAACTATGACAAATTAAAATAAATCTAATTGTTTTTCGCCATCGGAGAATTTACTTTCATGTTCGAGCAGCCATTTTTTCCTCCACAAACCGCCGCCGTAACCGGTCAAACTTCCGTTGCTTCCAATTACCCTGTGACACGGAATTATAATAGAAATATTATTCTGTCCATTTGCATTAGCAACTGCCCGAATTGCCTTCTCATCACCAAGTGCTTTAGTTACATAATGATAACTTCTTGTTTCGCCGAAAGGAATCTTCAATAATTCATTCCAAACTTTCTTTTGAAAATCCGTTCCTTCCGGCTCCAAATTCAAGGTAAATACTTTTCTGCTTCCTTTGAAATACTCGTCGAGCTGCTTTATGCATTCCTCCATGTACGGAGTAGTTTCAAAGTCGGCTTCAAATTCTTCTTCTACAAAATTTAATTCCTTCAAAGCAGATTCAGTCCCGGCTAATTCTATTAACCCAACCGGCGAATTATAATACGCTTTATAAGTGCCGGTTTTCTTCTGCGGTTTGTTTCTTTTCTTTTTGATCTCTTTTACTTTCATATGCCTCTGTAAGCCATTGTAATATAATAATTAAACAACTTTTCTTCCCATAGTTCGATAAATACCGACTACCACCCCTACCAATTTGAAGCGTGGATAATCTTTTTTGACAACGATTGGCTCATAATCCGGGTTCTCAGATTTGAGTTCCACGCCATTACTGTTTTTGAAAAAACGTTTAACCACGGCAGCGTCGTCTAAAATTGCCGCAACAAAATGGCCGTTGCGCGGCTCAATAGCGGGATTAACAATCACAATGTCGCCGTTGAATATATAAGCATCTTTTAAGCTATCACCTTTAACCCGTAGAAGAAAAGAGTTGCCGGGCATACGCGCTACCGTAGGTAATTTTATTGTATCGATTGAGTCGGGATAAATAGTGAGCGGATTGCCGGCTGCAACTTCGCCAAGTACGGGACGCGGCACAAAAAATTTGTCTTCCAAAGTTAATTCTATACCCCGCGAGATTTTAGGATTCCTTCTCAGAAACCCTTTCTTTTCGATAGCCCCGAGATGCTGCTGCACAGTTGCCCTATTTTTATAACCGAAGTATTTCGCAATATCCGCCAGCGTGGGCGGCAAACCGCTAGTTGCTTTTCGATCGATCAAATATTCAAGTATTGCTTTTTGTACTTTCGTTAATTCTTTTGCCATTGATACACCTTCGGCATGTAAGTTACACTTTGGGTAATACAAACAGCATGGCGGGTAACTTGCCACCCTGCTCAACCACGTTTATTTACATGCCCATTGAAAAATGTGATCAAGTGATCCGCCGATTACACCGGAATTTCGTAACATTATATGTATTATTCTACACTTGATTTTACACATATATTTACACATATTTATGACGATATTTTTACCAAAAGGAGTAATTATGGCTTCCGAACAACTAACAAACAAAAAGGAACGATTGAGTTTCTTTGTAAACCCCGAGTTGTCAAATAAGGTTAATAAAATATCAAAGCAAACAAAATTAACCGTCAGCGAAATTGCACGAAAAGCCTTGAATAACTACATCGACCAAATTGAGAAAGAAAAAGTAGAAAATGAACTTGAAGCCGGTTATAAAGCCAATTACGATTACTATCTAAATTCTCAGGAAGAGTGGAAATATGCAGATAAAGGATAAAACCGGTATTATTTCTCCTTTACTCCGAGGTGATGTGTATCTTGTAAATCTTGATCCGATAATCGGAAAAGAAATCGGCAAAGCCAGACCAGCTGTTATAATTCAAAATGACGTTGGAAATAAATTCAGTCCCGTTACTATTATTGCTCCAATCTCTAGTGTAAAAGAAATAACAAAACCTCTGCCTATAATGATATTTCTTAAAAAAGGAGAAGGTGGATTATCTGAAGACAGTTATATTGACTGTGGTCAAATAAGGACAGTCGACAAAGACCAAAGATTAATTACAAAATTCGGGACACTGGATAAAAGCAAAATGCTCGAAGTTGATAAAGCATTGAAAGTTTCTCTTTCTCTTCAATAATTCAAAGAACAACACACATGTATTTTTCTATTTTCGGTACAACGTTATTACCAACGGACGCCCCATATTTACCCGCCGTCTTTTTGGCAAGAATGCCTCATTGAAAACAGCATCCGGTTGATTTGCTAGTCAGTTACCCATAATATAATTTGGTTTTTTCAATGATGGCTCATGTTTTATCATGTCCTTTACCATATCAAAGTTGCCATCACTAGAATAAATAAATCTATTAGAAAAGATTACTTGTAGTGAATTAACATTTTCTACATTTTCTTTTTTAAAGAGAAATGCTTCTCCGTTGTCAATGCTTCTCAATATTTTTTCGTAATAATCTGGTTCAACACCTAGTTCTTGATCCAAATTTGGAATCAGGTTTTTATATGCGTTATATTTTTGATTTAACTCACGTATCATTGCTTCATTTGTTCGGCATGTAAATGCTAGTAGGAATGTTTTACTAATTGGCATATATATTTCAATACCTCTAACACCAAGTCCCAAGTTGCCATAAGAATGATACGGCGACCACCG
>CAZRIQ010000386.1:0-2930 GCA_964600175.1 uncultured Melioribacter sp.
ATTTCAGTCCAGCAGCTTACTCCGAACCATGCAATGACATATTTCTTTAATGCGATTGCAAGGTGCATTCCGAACGAATCACCGGTAATTATCACTTGCGGTATACTTTCAAAGCACGCGCCTCTCCGCACACCCTGGTTTATCGGAGTATTTATAATTTTTCCTTTAAATGTCTCGGCAATTATATTATTACGTTCTTCGTCTTCCGGTCCGCCAAGAAGCATAATCTTAAATCTATTGTATGAAAGGAATTTTTCAATAAGGATGACGTGCTGATCAATAGTCATTTTTTTATTAGGGTAGAGTAGGGAACAGCCGGTATTAAAACCAATAATTTGATCACTCTCTTTGATGCCAATTTCATTTTTGTAATTTTTAATAAATTCTAATTCCTCTTCAGTAAAGTTAAAAACGTACTCATCTCTTTTATATTCAAGATCAAATGTCTCGGCTAAGTAATCTTGTCCGGTTCTTTGGTTAATCTTGAATTTAAGATTATCATCCATACCGAGCCGGTAGTTGTATTCAGCACCTTTATTCAGCGAAATAATTTGTCCGTTCAAATTAATTCCAAAGCCCAATTTCTCTTCTGCTTTAACAGCCATTGCTGCAGCACATGAGCTTTGAGATTTATCGGCATTCATTACAATATCGAACTTAACTGCGCTTAGAATTGACAGAGATTCTTGGTTATAAACAAATACTCTATCAATGTAGCGGTTATTTTCAAGAAGCCCGGAAGCATTTTTTAACGTTAGCCACCAAATTGTCGACACGGAATATTTTCTTTTAATTGCCGGCAATTGAGCGGTTGTCATCAAAACATCGCCCATAGCATCTAAATTGATGATAAGAATCTTTGTGCCAATGGGATTCATATCTTTACAGCCGTCCTCCCAGCAGTTATGGTCAGGATAACACGGCTTGTAACCGGTAAAATTTTTGCAATTAGGAATTTCTTTTGCCATGCAAATGCTTCACTAAAAATGGAAGAAATTTATTTTCAACTTCATTGTATAACAATTTTTCTAAAGTTGGTTCTTCAGTAATCACACAATCGTAATCTGATTTATACGGGTACCAGATAACATCGTTTGTTTGGTACTTCACATATATACCAAACATCGGTATTTCAAACGCCGAAGCTAAATGAACGATCGAAGTATCTGGTGTAAACAATAGATTCAATCTGGAAATCATCGCTGCGAATTCATCAAAATTGTTGCGATAAAATACAGGTAAACGGTTATTACTGATTTCCAAAGCTTTTTTCAAATCTTTTTCAACACACATTACCAAAATGTTCAGATCGTATTTATTTAACCGTTGGATCAATTTCAAGTATTTATCGACGCCCCAGAATCTTGCTTCGCTCCCGGCTGATATGTTAATTCCGATTAAGAATTTTTTATCGTGGAAATTCCTTACAATAAAATTATCAGCCAAAGAAATCGAGCTTTCATCCGGTCTATAGAATATATTTATGCCAAAGATATCTAATTTCAGATTTAGAAACTTCCCAAATTCCAGGATACGGTTTACAACGTGATACTTTTGCGGATCAAGTTTCTCAACTAAGTGAGAATATATTTTCTCATTTCCTTTTCTAAAACCGATTTTCACCGGGATATTCAAAAATGCAGTTATATAACTCACAGTTGTGGAAACATCGTCATGCAAATCAATCACAGCATCGAAATTTTCAGAATTAAGTTTGCTAATCAACTTTCTGAATTTACTTGCTTTCTTGTTGAGAACAATCACTTCATCTGCAATAGCTAAGTTATTGAAAATGAAATAGTTTTTTCGATCGGCTAAGACTGATATTTTACATCTCAGTTGAATCTTTACTTCACGAATGAGAGGGGTAGAAACAAGTGCATCACCGATTCGATTTAACCTAATAAATAAAATTTTGGAATTACTGTCTAACTTAGGTGCAGCGTTCGATTTCTGTTCGGATTTACCTAATAGAAGAAGCTGTAATAATAGTTTTCTTAATATGATTTCGATTTTCTTTATCAAGTCTTGATACCGTTTTTTTCGATTAGTCGATCAACTTTTTCCATTACTTTTTCAACAGGTAATTGGAGAAAACATTCGTGATTTTTGGGGCATTCAAGCAAATTACATTCTATACAGTCCAATTCCTTTAGATTGATCCATGCGTGTTTATCACCATACGGACCTTGAAACTTAGGACTTGTCGGTCCATACAAAGCTAAAACCGGTGTACCTACTGCGCAAGCTATATGCATGGGTCCGCTATCATTACAAATGACAAAATCACAGCCGGTTAAAAGAGCAGCCATTTTCTGTAAACTTGTTTTTGGAGCAAGGATTGCTTTGTTCTTCATTAGGTTCAATATTTCGTTCGAATCCTTTTCATCTCCCGGTCCCCAGATAATTAAAATATTGGAATCATATTTTTCTTTTATTGCATCTGCAATTTCAGCCATCTTAACCGGATCGCACTTTTTAGAATTCCAACCACCAGTCGGACAAATTCCAACAAGCAATTTATTATGTTCAAATGTTTTTTCTAAATACTGTTTTTCAAAAAGATTAACTTTTTCTTCTATTTCAAAATGAAGACTCTTTATACCTGCTTGCAGTCCAATTCTATTTAACAATTCAAGATGTAATTCCGCCGCATGGTATTTATTTCTTTCCGGTGGTCCAAACAAATTATAGGCATATTTTCTACCGCGGTATGGAAATCCCGCCCGGTATTTTGCTCCGCTTAAAAATGTGAAAAGTGCCGTGGTAGGATTGCAATAAAAATCTAGGATCAAATTGTATTTGTTTTCTCTTATTTTCTTTATGATTTCGAATTTGTGTGCGATATCCAACTTTTCGATTACAAGTACATCATTGACCATAGGATCGTAAATTAATGCTGATTGGGAAGGTTTTTCAGTTAGATACGT
>CAZRIQ010000387.1:0-2090 GCA_964600175.1 uncultured Melioribacter sp.
GCCTCACGCATACAAGCTTTAGGGGAAGAACTAATAATCCCCTCATTTTCTTTAAGGTAAGTTTGAAGACATTTCCACAGCGCTTCTACCGTGTACTCAAAACGCTGGATGGCAGAGTCTCAAACAAACAGCAAATAATTCGTATTTAACGCTTCTTCAAGAGTTGCCAGTGCTTTAACTGCGCTTTTATGTTTTTCAAAAAATAATCCCATCTTTTAGGTTCTCCACCAAATCACGTTTTCCAAAGCTACATTTTTAAATGATTCGGAAACCATTGAGAAATCGACCAGCTCAACAATGTAAGGAATCGAAAGTTCTTCCAGTTTCTCGCGTATCAGAGAAAGCTTATACCTTTTTAACTTTGTCTTAGGTATAATTGCAACATCAACATCCGAAGCTTCCGTATTTGAGCCAGCAGCGAATGAACCAAAAAGAGCTATAGATACGTTTTCTTCATTCAATTCTGCAAGAATAATTTCACGTATGGTATCCAAATAATTTTTGCTCATCTTCATATTCAACGACTTAGTTTTTAAACGATTATTTACAAAGAGAATTTAGCATAATTACATTTACCAGTAAAGAGTTAAACAAGTTAAACGGAACATGGGAGAAGTACAATTATAAATGAGAAATTAGAAAGTGCTACTACGTTCGGGAAACTGAAGTCAGAGATCAGAGATCAAATGTCAGAGTCACCATAAAGTTACGGATCAATTAAAAATAATTTCGGATTGTCAATCAAAGTTCTCAACACTATGGACTTCTATAAAACTATATATTGTTATTATTTTATTTGTCCACCAAAAATAGTTAAGCTGTCGCCTTAAATAAATCTGTAGAAATTTGATATGAGAATAATGAATCTAAAGAAATCTTTTTACTGGCATCCAATAATTCGATACCGAGAATATTTCCATCCTTTGAAATATCAATATTAATACCTTCCTTAACTTCAACTACACCGTCGGCTTTCCCTTTCGCAATTTCAATATAAACGGCGTCAGCTTTTTTATCATAAGATACTTTCATTTTAGTTCCTCCTTTTTAGAGGATAAGCACTAATTACCCACAACTCACTGTTTTCAATTCTACCAATTACTTTAATAGGATAAATAAAATCTTTCACTCTGCCAATATAAATAATTTTGCCATCATCTGTTACCTCAGCCTCGCTAGTTTTAACGATCCTCTTTATAATATCCTCACTGATATTGTATAACTTCATCCTTCGCTTAGAGTGTCTTGTAAATTTCATATAACCATTTAAAAAAGTGATTAACAAAACGGAAAACGGAAGAAGTACAATTATAAATTATATCCGCCTAGCGGACGGACAAGAATGAGAAATTAGAAATTATAAATGAGAAAGAGTCCGGATGCATGTGCCAACGAAATATATACTTTTAAAAGCTGAACGCTTACTGCTGAAAGCTGATAGCTTAACTCGATACTGGTTTCTGGATACTCAATGCTGGATACCAGATAAGGCACAAACAAACAACAGAACAGATCCAAGAACAGCCCTCAACCATCAACTCACATACTACAAACCACCTAACAACCTATTTGAACGTTATATAGTATACGGGTAAAGGTTGATATTACGCCCATTGGCGTTACGCTGAAAGGCGTAATAAGAACTGCTTGAAAAAGGGATCGTTAAAGGAATAATCATTTTCATATTTTTCAATAATACCCGCATTTATCAATCCGTTCAACGCTTTTTGCGTAGTAGAAGGTGCCGAAAGACGAAATTTTCTAGCATACCCAGCCGAGAACACATTATTCCCGCTCCGAGCGAGGGACTGTAAAAGCTTTTTTTGATACGCAGTTTGTCGGTCAAACAACTCCAAATAATAATAGCGCTTTAAGTCAAGAATTTTATTTGAACATAAATCAATAATTTCTTTATCGACGATCTGCTTTTGATTAACACAAGATTGCCATACTTCGGATGCAAGAAACTGAATGTAATACGGAATGTTGCATGACTGCATGTATGCATGACCCGGCTTCCCGCTTCGTCTATTGACTACGCGGGACTGGTCGCTTGTAAATCAGCTTCCGGCTTCGTCAGGACTACGCCG
>CAZRIQ010000387.1:2100-2925 GCA_964600175.1 uncultured Melioribacter sp.
AATAGGAAGCTGTTTTCTTATCTAATTTTATATTGTTGCTTGAGAATCTCTCGATTAAGAAATCAATTGTTTCATCCTTAGGAAGTACATCAAGGTTCATAGCAAAAGCGGAATTATAAAACGCACGATTTTTATTGGTAAACATATCGTAAAGAATATGTGTACGGCTCCCAAGAAATAGATAATTTACATGCGAATGGTGTTGAATTTTGCTTCTTAGCAATTTTTCAAAATTCTCTCCATTTAGTTTATCGATATCCTGAAATTCATCCATTATAATTATATACTTCTTTTTTCCCTCGGAAAGTTTTTCCGGCAGATCTATAACCGAATCAAGAGTTTTATCCGAGATCTTATTTTCAACAAAGTCCAATGAAAATTCCGGAGAACCGTTTTTATTAAACGACAATGTAGGTCTAATCCCTTTGACAAATTTTGAGAATGACTCAAGAGCTTTATCAATGTTGTTTTGTTTTGCAAATATAGCTTTGGAAAATACTTCAATAAATGATTCGCGTGAATAAACAGTCATAAAATCAAAATAAATGCAGATAAATCCCGAAAAAGTTAAAGAATCCATCACTTTCATTACCAGAGATGTTTTGCCGTAACGCCTTGGCGCATATAGGACCAAATTGTTGCCCCCGGCTAATGTTGAGGTAATACGTTCTGTTTCTTCCTTCCTATCGAAGAAATAAGGTTCTTTTACAACAGTGCCGTAACTAAATGGATTCATAATGAATTAAATGTAAGATGGTGAATGGAAAACGTATTCATGTTAGATACTTGATTCTCGATAATCAAGGAAAAAGTATAACTACAATT
>CAZRIQ010000388.1:0-2905 GCA_964600175.1 uncultured Melioribacter sp.
TTGTTTTTTCAAACAGCAAAGTAATATGAAATAAAAAGAGATAAAAATGGAACTCTACGTAGTAATTATGGCAGGAGGAGTGGGAACAAGATTTTGGCCCAGAAGCAAAGAGAAAAAACCAAAGCAGTTGATACGAATATTCGGTAAGAATACAATGATTCAGGATACGGTAGCTAGGCTTGAAGGATTAGTGCCGAATGAGAGAATAATTATTATTACAAATAAAGTTCAGAAATTAAGAATAAAAGAACAGCTTCCTATGGTTCCCCCGGAAAATATTATTGATGAACCTTTCGGGAAGAACACTGCTGCATGTATCGGTTTGGCTGCTGTTCTTATTGAAAAAATGTCGAAGGACCCTTTGATGATTTTGCTGCCGGCAGATCATTTGATAAAAGACGTTGCCCTTTTCCAAAAGACGATTAAAACTGCTAGTGAGTATGCTTACTCCTCAAAGAAGCTTGTTACGATAGGAATTACTCCAAATCGTCCCGAAACGGGCTACGGGTATATACAATTCGATGACAAAGAGATAAGCAGGAATATCCATAAAGTGCTTACGTTTGCGGAAAAACCGAATTTTGCTACTGCAAGAAGATTTCTTGAGTCTGGTGACTTTCTATGGAATTCCGGTATGTTTGCCTGGAGGGTCGATACTATCATGAACGAATTCAAATCTCTCATGCCAGACCTTTACGACGGTTTACAAACAATTAAGAAAAGTATCGGTACGCCTAACTTTGAAAAGGACCTTGTACAAGTTTACGGGCAGTTGAAAAGTATTTCGATTGACTATGGCGTGATGGAAAAATCTCCTAACGTAGTTGTAACGAAAGGGAACTTTTACTGGAATGACGTTGGCAGCTGGGAAGCAGTTTATGAAGTTACAGACAAAAATGAAGAGGGAAATGCGCTCATCGGCGATATCTATACGGAAAAAACTTACGGAAGTTATATATTTTCGCCTAAGAGGTTTACTGCCGTCATAGGCGTTGAAAATTTGATAGTGATTGACACAAATGATTCTTTGCTTGTTTGTCATAGAAACAATGCGCAGGATGTAAGACAAGTAGTAGATCACTTAAAAATGAATAAAAGAACCAACCTGATTTAAAATGAATAGACTAATTACAGAGTACGATGTTAATAAACTGATAAAACTTGGAGCTTCCGAGATTGAAGTTGGCGAGAATGATATTATTACTCCGCTTGCTTTTGATAGAATTCATCATACGAAACTCAAGATTATAAAAAGAACAGAAGCCGAGTTGGCAAACAGTATGTTAGACTCAGACTATAAGAAAACTTATGCAATCGGTGCCGACCATACAGGCTTCAAACTAAAAAGTATTTTGATTGAGGAGTTGAAAAGGAAATCGATAAAAGTTATTGACGTTGGAACGTTTTCCGAAGAATCGGTAGATTATCCTGACTTTGCATTTGCTGTGGCGAAAAAAGTTTCACTGCAGGAAGTTGATTTCGGAATACTTATCGATGCAACTGGAATTCCTTCTGCAATTGCTGCAAACAAATTACCCGGCATTAGGGCAGCAACTTGTTACAACGATTTTTCCGCAAAGAGTTCGCGGGAACATAACAATGCAAATATTCTCGTAATCGGTGCAAGGACTTTAAGTGAAAGCGAGGCTAAATCTATAATGGAAATTTGGCTCGGCTCGGAATTTCTTGGTGAAAGGCATCAAAAGAGGTTGGATAAAATTTCAGCCGTCGAGCAAAAAATATTAAAAAGATTTTGATCTGCAGTTTTTTGTAAAATCCATCTAACATTCATAATTTTGAAAAATCAAGAGAGAAAAGTTTGTTAATCGAAAAAGCCCGCGTAGAATCCACACAAGAAGTTGGCAACGGTATTTATTTATTGAAAGCTTATTCACCTCAAGCTGCGACTTTGTGCAAACCCGGACAGTTTTTTAATATTAAAGTAACAGATACTGATTTCCCGCTGTTGAGAAGACCATTCAGCATTTGTGAGATAGAAGGAAATTCCATCTTTTTTATGTTTGATATTCAAGGCGAAGGAACAAGATTACTATCACACAAACAGAACGGGGATGAATTGGATATTCTTGGACCGCTTGGAAACGGTTTCAACATAAATGATGATTATGAAACTGCTCTTGTTGTTGCCGGCGGTTTGGGTGCTGCTCCGTTTCCGTACTTAATTGAAAAACTTCCTTCCGGTAAAAATGTTCATTGTTTCGTAGGCGGTCGTTCGAAACAAAATGTTATAAAGTATAAAATGCAGAACCTCTCCGTTTCGACCGATGACGGATCGGAAGGATTTAAAGGGAATGTGGTTGAGCTTTTAAAGAATTCATATAGGAAATTTGCAAACCAAAAAGTGAAAGTATTTGGCTGCGGTCCGAATATTATGTTGAAGTCGCTGAAAAGTTTTTGTCTTGAGAATAATATAAACTGCGAAATATCGGTAGAGTGTGCAATGGCTTGCGGTTTTGGAATTTGCCAGGGATGCCCGATTGAAAAATCGAACGATGAAGGTTATTATCTGGTTTGTAAAGATGGTCCCGTTTTCAATATTAAAGATATAAAGCTATGAGAGAGATCGATCTTAAAGTAAAGATTGGAAAACTTGAACTGAAGAATCCCGTTTTGTTAGCTTCAGGTACAGTAGGATACGGAAACGAGATTTCCAACTTTACGGATTTAAGTAAGATCGGCGGAATTGTTACTAAATCTGTTTCTTTGAAACCTCGAAAAGGAAATCCCCCGCAAAGAATTGTTGAAACTGCTTCAGGAATGCTGAATGCAATTGGACTTGCGAATGTCGGTTTGGAAGCTTTCATCAAAGAGAAAATTCCTTTCTTGAAAGAAATTAATTCGACTTTGATTTGCAACATAGCCGCAAGCACTATTGAAGAATATG
>CAZRIQ010000389.1:0-2903 GCA_964600175.1 uncultured Melioribacter sp.
GCAAAGATGATAAAAGAAGCGGGAATAAATTTGCCGGAAATGCCGAAATCACATTTCGATGATCCGTTCGGTGATGCTTCGGGTGCTGGATTGATTTTCGGTGCAACAGGCGGTGTAATGGAAGCTGCTATCAGAACAGTTGTTGAATTTGTTACGGGAAATAATGTAGAAAATGTATTCGAGAATGCTAATGTTGTGTCTGTCCGCGGTTTCGAAGGAATAAAATATGCTGAAGTTCCAATCGGTGATAAAGTAGGTCCGGTACCGGATTTGATTAAACACCTGGTTCCGAATTGGGATTGGTTGAAAAGACAAACACTCAAAGTTGCAGTAGCACATGGAACTGCAAATGCTAAAAAAATAATGGAAGATATTAAACGCGGCGGAAAATTTAGTGAATGTCATTTCATTGAATTTATGGCTTGCCCGGGTGGATGTCTCGGCGGCGGTGGACAGCCGATTCCAACTTCTCCCGAAATACGTAAGAAACGCGCGGAAGCAATATATGCGGAAGACGAGTCTCTTGAGTTGAGGAAATCGCATGATAATCCAAGTGTTGTTAGATTGTATCAGAAGTTTATAAAGGAAGGACCATGCAGTCATTTGTCGCATAAACTTCTGCATACTCATTACACTAAACGCGGAAAGTTCATAGGTTAAATTCTGAGGAGCGAAGTAAGATGACCTCGAGAATCTCGAACTTAATAGTTTTGAGATTCTTCGCTAAGCTCAGAATTAAATGGAATAGTCTATTGAAGTGATTTTTAGATAATTGTTTTTGAGTGCGAAAAAGATTTACTATCAAGGTTGAATTAACTATTTTTTGATGACGTTGAATTGAATCGATCATAACTATGGATTAATTCAATGATAAAACTGGCTCCCGAATGGGCGCGTGATTATAGTGAGTTTTGGAACGCCATAAGTTCCCGGAATCTTTGGTTCATAAGACTCCGTTATATGGCGGTTATTGTTCTGCTTGGTTTTTTATTGTTGGGTGAATACTTACTTCAATTCGAATTTACTTCTACACAAGTTATTTCAATTCTTCTTATCGGTTCATTCATTATCATTTACAATTTAATTATTCATTCAACGAGTAGATACGTAGGAAATACGCCCGGCAAATTCAACAGCTTACATTTATCTCTTTTGCAGATGGCACTCGACCTGACCGCTCTAATGTTTCTTGTTTATTTTACCGGAATTATTGAATCGCCTTTATACATGCTGTTTATTTTTCACATGATTATAGGAAGTATGATTCTCCCCGGCTACGTAATCTATTTCATGGCGGGATTGGTTACTGCGGTCTTTGGTTTGTTGATATTCTTGCAGAGAATAGATCTAACAACAAATTATCTTATTCAAGGTTTATATACTAATTTGCCAAACCACGTTGTTTCTTACGATATTTTATTTGTTCTCATTTTCGGTTTTATAATGTTTATGAGCGTCTACATGACTAATAAGATAACTAAGCAATTGTACCAGAGAGAGCATCAACTAAGAAATACTCTTGAGGCTTTGAACGAAGCGGAAATTTCTAAGCAGAAGTATATAATCGGTGTTGTGCATGAAATAAAAACCCCGGTCTCTGCGGTACAATCGATCATCGATGTTGTGCTTCAAAAATATTTAGGTCCGATTGACAAACAAGTGGAGGACCGGTTAAAGCGTGCAAAGTTAAGAAATGAAGAAGCAGTTCAAATGATAAATGATATATTAAGGATTTCAAAGTTGAAGCTTCTCGATATTAAGTCGCTTGAAGAAATTAATGTTGTTTCGTTTATTCAAACAATGATTGAGAACCATGCGGAAACAGCCAGAGTAAAAAATATAGTAATGTCATTTAACGATAATCGGAAGGTGAACAAAATTCTTAAAGCCGATCATGTGCTTTTTGAATTGGCGATTTCTAATCTATTAAATAATAGTATAAAGTACACGGAACCAAACGGGAATATTGAAATTGATTTGTCTGAAGATGGGGACCATCTCATAATTGAAATATGCGATGACGGTGTAGGTATTCCGCAAGGTGAAAGAGAAAAAATATTTGATCAGTTTTACAGAGCCGGAAACATTGATAAACTTAAAATTGAAGGAAGCGGAATGGGCCTGGTGCTTGTAAAAGAGATCATAGTAAGACATCAAGGTGAAATCGAAGTTAAAAGCCCTTCCAAATTGTCTAAGCCGGGTAGACCGGGAAGCTGCTTCGAAATAAAAATTCCATATCAACCTGAAACCGAAGAAAAGAAAGATTTGCTTATTGATCCGAATTACTTATGAATTTGAAATAGTGGTTGGGAAAAGACTCGAAAGCTTTTTCTGTGCTTTTCATGTTATCAAAAATCCCGTAAACTGTGGAACCGCTCCCGGACATTAAACTAAATAAAGCACCGTTCGTGTACATCGTCTCTTTAATTGATTTTACCTCTGGGTACTTTTTAAAAACATAATTTTCGAAATCATTTAAGAGCATCGTTCGAAGAAGTTCGTAATTGGGTAATCCTTCTTTTATCACTTCGGAATAATCAAAATAAATGTTTCTCGGTGTTATATTGGCAAACGCTTCTTTTGTTGAGATGTGAATACCGGGATTTACAATCAAAATCGGTTTATCTATTTTGAATTCGAGGTCGGTTAATAGTTCTCCCCGTGATCGACCGATTGCCGGTTTTGCTTTAATAAAGAACGGTACGTCGGAACCAAGTTCCAGTGCTAATGAGATTAATGATGCATGATCTAATTTCAATCCAAACATTTCGTTCAATGAAATCAAAGTTATGGCAGCATCAGAACTTCCGCCGCCGAGACCGGCTCCGATGGGAATAGTTTTCCCTAAAGTAATCTTAACATTGATCTTTATCAAAGCAAAACCGGCAATCGGTCGATCACGG
>CAZRIQ010000390.1:0-2384 GCA_964600175.1 uncultured Melioribacter sp.
TACAAATGAAATCAGAAACGACAGAAACGGAATAACATTTCTTTTATTAAAGACAGTATCTTTTACTTTCCGAATATCCATTTCGCAAGACCTGTTAAGACTCCTAATGAACAAACCAAGTGATCCGAAATAATTACCAGAAAAACGCCCAACGTTCTGAAGATTCCATAATATTTTGAGAAATATTTAAGAAAAGAGAAATTTAGGCCGACATAGATCCCAAGGAAAACAACAAACGGTAAAAAGAAAAATTTGCTTATAAAGCCGGCCAAGAATGTGAATAAAATCGGTAAGGACAACACGGTACTATAAATAAATGAAGGATAAATATTGACAAACCCTTTATTTGTAGACTCAGTCAATTGGTCCATCTTAGCAGCAAGCAATACAAAATATTGACTTCTTATAAAATCATTTTTTAAAAAATCAGAATACTTAAATTCTTTTAAGTGCTTCCCCTCAACTTTTGGATTTAATTCAATACTGTAATTCAGTTTCGACATTCTCTTCCCCAATTCAAGGTCATCAATACCGTTCCGGGAATGAAGATCGTCTTTGAAACCCTCAAGCTTTATAAACTCATCACGGGAAATAGCAGATACGGCGCCGAAAATCCAATCCACGTAAGGCTTGCTTTTCATATACGAGTAACGAATCCAAATGTTTTTGTACTTACTTACAAGGTTAGAATCTTTACCGGGAATTGAATAAAGCCCAACTACGGCAACTAAGTTTTTACTTTTGAATGATTCCGCTATATTGAAAATAGTATCTTCATGCAAAAGTACATCGCTGTCGACAAAAAGAAATATGTCACCGCTAGCAATTTTTGCGCCTTTATTGCGGCAGTAGTTTGCATTTCTATTTTCCGAAAGCCGGATGGTTTTAACACCAAAACTTTCAGCTACTTCCGATGTATTATCCGACGAATTATCATCAACAACAATTATCTCGTGTGCCGGATAGTTTGATTTACTTAAACTCTCCAAACATCTCGACAAATATTGCGCGTTGTTGTAAGCCGGTATAATAACTGAAAATTTATATGGATATGTTGTATCCTCTTTCATTGATAATACTATATCCTGCTTCGACTGTTTATAAATTTATTCATGGATTACTATAGGAAACAAAATTTAATATAATTGGGACACGTTATTTTAATTTAAGAACTTTTATTGAATCTGCCTAACTATAATTTAGTTTTTAAAAAATAATTCAACACATCTAACAACCCTATTATCCAAGATAAGCTTCCAGAGTCTGTTTAAAACACTTTACCCAACTAAATTTTTTCTCCTGTTCATATCCTTTTTGAATCAAATGATTCCTCAATTCACTATCGGTTAAAACTGTTTCAAGTTTGTTCATCAATTCTTCCTCATCTTCCGGATTGAAATATAAACCGGCATCACCAACTACTTCCGGAATTGAAGCACGATTACTCACAACTGCAGGACATCCATAATACATAGCTTCAAGCGGCGGGATACCAAATCCTTCGTACAAAGAAGGGAATGCAAATGCAGCAGCATAATTGTACAAGTTTGCAAGCACTGAATCGCTGCCGACAAGAAATATAACTCTATCGGCAATGTTATTCTTTTTTACAAATTCCTGTTCTTCCTTATTCATTTTAGAGATACCGAATTTCACCAATTTAAAATTTGAACGTAAAAAGCTGGAACCGGCATATGCTTTTAACAATGTTCTGAAATTTTTATGACTTCCAATCCCGCTGACGTGCAATATATAATCACTTTTGATTAACCGTTCTTCATTTACTTTTATCTTTAGAGAATTTGCAATGGGAGTCACTTTAATTTTATCTTCAGGTACTTTCAATAATTCTATTAAATCCATCTTGGTACGATTCGATACTGCTAATATCTTCGACACTTTTGGAACAGCTCTTTTAATTAATTCCGCTGATATTGCTAAACCTTTATTATCCGGGAAGTAAAAACCTAAAAGGTCATGTACCGTATAGACACGTTTCCCTTTAAACTTAGGATATAAATCCAAATAGAGTGTCGGATGATAAACATCGAATGATTTGTTTCTTCTATATCCTGCAAATAAAATTCTATTCAACACACCCAACATTTTTACAGGTTGCATAAATGACGGTCGTCTAATTCCCCAGTAACTAATACAATCATTACTAAATTGTTCAATCTTCCGGTCTGTCCAGTACGCACCTGCAAACAAAGAAACATCCAATTGTTTGCAAAGCACAGCTTGTTTTAATATTTCGAAAGTGTAACGAGATATACCGCCGCGTTTCACATAATGAAATGACTGATAATCATATAAGATGTTCAATTGATTGACTACCTAATTGTTCTTAATTAATGAAAAACAATTATCAAAACTTCAGCAAA
>CAZRIQ010000390.1:2394-2901 GCA_964600175.1 uncultured Melioribacter sp.
TCATTCCAAATAAGCTTCAAGGGTTTCGTTAAAACATTTCTCCCAACTGAATTTTTTTTCTTGGGAATAACCTTTTTCAATTAGTGATTGTTTTAAAGATGTATCTGTAAGAACTTTTTCAACGCTGTTGATTAATTCCTCTTCGTTTTCAGGATCAAAGTATAATCCTGCATCTCCAACAACTTCAGGGACTGAAGTTCTATTGCTTGCAACAACAGGACAGCCGTAATACATTGCCTCCAGCGGAGGTACCCCAAATCCTTCATACAATGAAGGGAATACAAAGAGTGAAGCATATTTGTACAAATTAGCAACCAGTTTATCATCTCCCGAAAGAAAAATTACTTTACCTTCAAGATTATTCTTCCCGATGTAATCCCTTTCTTCCTTGCTGTACTTGGACATTCCAAAATTAACCAGCTTGAAGTTGCTCTTCAGAAATTTGGAATTGTTGTATGCAAACAAAAGACTATTAAAGTTCTTATGCCCGCCCCTTCCGCCCACATG
>CAZRIQ010000391.1:0-2894 GCA_964600175.1 uncultured Melioribacter sp.
AAATTGAAAAAGATGTTGGACGCGCCGAATTCGAGAAAAAATGGCAGCCGAGGGAAATCGATATTGATATTCTATTTTATAATGATTTAATTTATTCGGATGCGGAAATCAACGTTCCTCACAATGATTTGTTGAACAGGGATTTTGTGCTTGAACCGATGAGAGAAATAGCACGGGATTTTATTCACCCGGTGGCAAAAAAAAGTATAAATGAAATTGATTTTTCAAAAATTCAGAAAAATATTATTCGTAAATTTCTATTCAAATCGAACGAAGACTAAATCAACGTGGCAGAACTAAGGTATATTGCAATTGAAGGCGTTATAGGTGCAGGCAAAACAACGCTTGCTCAGAAACTTTCCGAAAAGCTGAATGCCAATTTGGTGCTTGAAGAGTTTGAGTCCAACCCGTTTTTGGAAAAATTTTATGAAGACCGGAAGCGATATGCGTTTCAGACTCAAATGTTTTTTCTTATCAACCGTTACAAACAACAGCAGCAGTTGAACCAGGAAAACCTTTTCTCATCGTTTAAAGTTTCCGACTATATATTTGAAAAAGACAAAATTTTTGCTTACTTAAACCTTACCGGCGAGGAACTAAAACTGTATGAAAGCATTTTCCCGCTTCTCGAACGTGATCTTCCGAAGCCGGATCTTGTAATTTTTCTGCAGTCGGGGATTGACAGGCTGATAACGAATGTTAGAAAAAGAGGAAGAAAGATAGAAAGAAATCTTACACGTACGTATTTAACGGAGCTTTCCGAAGCATACAACAATTTCTTTTTCAAATACAACACTACGCCGCTGCTGATAGTCAATTCCAACGACATTGATTTTGTAAGCAACAAGGACGATTTTGAAGTACTGTACAAACAAATTTTCCGGGAGGACAGAGGTTTTATAGAATATTTCAATCCCGAAGCAAGAGGCTAAAGTGTTTAGATTTGTTATATGGCTGATTCTTATTTATGTCGTTTATAAATCGGTAAAATATCTTGTGAGAGTTTTTTCAACACAGCCGAGTGTCGGTTCAAACAATAGATCGAATTTTCAGCAGCCGCAAGACGATCATCACTCTCAATACGAAATAAAGAAAGAAGATATTGTCGACGCCGAGTTTGAAGATTTAGAAAACAAAAAGAAAAACCAGTCAAATTAGAAGTTGAATGCCGATCGATAAATTATTTCAGGGGGTCTTTAACAGATTGGTGAATAAATCTCTCTGTGTTGAAGAATCCCCAAGCAAAAATCTCGGTAATCCCAAAAAAATATTAGTTATAAGGCAGCACAATCAATTCGGTGATCTGCTTACAAGTGTTTCTTTATTCCGTGCAATTAAAGGAAAATACCCGGACAGTCATTTAACGCTGGTTGCCAGTCCGGAAAATTACTATGCTGTTACGAAGAATAAATATATTGACCGTCTATTCGTTTTCGACAAAAAGAAATTGATTAATCCTTCTTATCACATAAGTCTTAGAAAAATTTTGAGAGATAATTACAATTTGGCTGTTGTTCCCGCTACAGTGGCTATTTCGAAGACAAGCTGCATTTTAGCCGGGTTTTCGGATGCGAAGATTAAAATCGGTCCTGCTTCTCTCAACGGGAAGAAAAATGAACTTGCATGTTTGTTCCATCATAGAATTAAGCTGGATTGGAGGATATACCCTGACATTCACATTTCAGATTTCGGGCAGGATATTTTAAGACCATTTGGAATCAGTACGAGGAATTTCAAAGCACAGATTACTGTGGATGAAAAAGATGAAAAAACCGCTGAAGAATTTATTGAATCTTTTCAAGAACGTGAAGATCAACTTTTAATTGGATTGCACATTGGTGCAGGTAAACAGCCGAATAGGTGGTCGATTCAGAAATTTTTGGAATTGATCGATCTGATTTCGCAAAAGTATAACGCTGCATTCTATTTTACCGGAAGCAAGAGTGATAAAGAAGAAATCGATTTCGTGAAAAATAAAT
Organism: uncultured Melioribacter sp.; assembly: GCA_964600175.1. Classification (GTDB taxonomy): domain Bacteria; phylum Bacteroidota; class Ignavibacteria; order Ignavibacteriales; family Melioribacteraceae; genus Pyranulibacter. Next base: position 1,980 of record CAZRIQ010000391.1, read on the forward strand.
TGCAAAGGGAAGCCGGCTTTTTCCTCGATCATTCTATACCCGAACTCGCTGCTCTGATTTCATCTTCCAACTTGTTCATAACAAACGATACGGGCGTTATGCACGTTGCCGGTGCAACCGATACTCCGCAGATTTCGGTTTTTGGTCCTACGAATCCTTACAATTGGTCGCCCATGGGACCTAATAAATATTTTGTGAAGAAATCCGATATAACGGATGACGTAACGGTTGAAGATGTATTTGAAATTTGTCAATTGATTCTGGACAAAACCAAATGTACTTTAGATGGTAAGGAAACTCACAAAAATGAAGTCAGATAATTTAGCTGCAATTGATGTCGGCACAAATTCGTTTCATTTGATTGTCGTAAAGGTAAAAGAAGACGGCAATTTTGAAATTATAGACCGCGAGAAAGAAGTAATCCGTCTCGGCGAAGGAAGTTCCGGCGATATTAAAGTTATTAAAGATGAAGCCGTTGAGCGGGCGATTTCTACATTAAAAAAATTCAAGGGAATCGCCGACTCGCATAACGCACCGGTTAGGGCGGTTGCTACCAGTGCAGTTAGAGAAGCTCAAAATAAAAATGAATTCATCGAAAAAGTATTAAAGCAAACCGGTGTTGAAATAGAAGTAGTAAGCGGGCAGGAAGAAGCAAGACTCATCTACCTTGGTGCACTGGCTGCCGTTCCGATTTATAACAAGAAAGCTTTAGTTATCGATATAGGCGGCGGAAGCACTGAATTTATTATTGGCAGAAGAGGTGATTCTAAGTTTTCAATAAGTTTAAAGATTGGTGCGGTTCGGTTGACACAAAAGTTTTTCCCGAAAAACGAAATAACAAAAGTCGGAATCCGGAAATTACAAAAAAAGCCGGTATTGAAGGCAGAGTATTTATTTTAGCTTTTGTTGATAAAT
>CAZRIQ010000392.1:0-2892 GCA_964600175.1 uncultured Melioribacter sp.
GGTTTGGTTATCCATGTAGATCCCGTGGGAAACTTTGCCGATTATTCAAAAATGCCGAAAGCAGACATTATTTTAGTAACGCACCAGCACGGCGATCATCTTGATCCGAAAGCTATTGCAAAGATTACGAAGGACGGCACAAAAATATTCTGCAATGAGGCGAGTTTATCTTCCTTACCCGGCGCTACGGTATTAAAAAACGGGGATGAAACAACTGCCGATGGAATTAAAATAGATGCCGTACCGGCTTACAACATTGTGCATAAAAGTCCATCCGGTACCTTTTTTCATCCTAAGGGTGTCGGTAACGGTTATGTTTTAACTTTTGGCGATAAGAGAGTTTATATTGCCGGCGATACCGAAAATATCCCCGAGATGAAAAACCTTAAAAATATTGATATTGCATTCCTACCGATGAATATTCCGTACACGATGACTCCCGAAATGGTTGCCGATGCAGTCAAAATGTTCAACCCGAAGATTCTTTACCCTTATCACTACGGCAACACGAATGTTGATGAACTTGTTAAGCTTCTTAAGGATAAGAAGGATTGTGAAATAAGAATTAGGAAGATGAATTAGTTATTATCCTTTAATATAAAATTCTAAGCGAGGTGATTTGATTATTTCACCTCGCTTAATAATTCATGTACCTCCCAATCAAGTATAGTTATTGCGTAATTAGTATCTCATATCTCAAATCTCACTACTCAATACTATTTTTTTGTTGCATTTAAGAAGATGCAAAGTTAAGTTGTATTTACTTCTTGTACTCTGCTAAAAGCTTGCTTTCCTCTCTTTCGGAGAGTTATTGTATAGATGCAAAAAACAAAGACATTATAGTAGAATTGAAATAAATATTTTTAGGAGAAAAAATCGTGAACCGTCGAGAGTATATCAAAACTTTATCAATGGCTGCTTTATATTCCATGGTTTTCGGATGTAATCTCACCATGAAAAAATCAAGGCCCAATATTGTTCTTATCATGTCCGATGATATGGGCTACTCCGATATTGGTTGTTTTGGCGGTGAGATAAATACTCCTAATATTGACAAACTTGCAAGAGAGGGAATTCGTTTTACTCAATTTTATAATACTGCTCGCTGCTGTCCGAGTAGAGCATCGTTATTAACCGGGTTATATCCGCATCAGACGGGCATCGGTTTCATGACCGATGATTGGAGCGTGGAATTTGGTGAGGCATACGCTCGCGACCTAAACAAAAAATGTTTAACAATCGCCGAAGTATTGAAACCCGCCGGTTACCGGAATTATGCCATTGGGAAATGGCATGTTGCGCATGATTTTATGCCGGACGGACCAAAGCACAACTGGCCGTTGCAGCGCGGCTTCGACAAATTTTACGGCACTATCATTGGCGCTAATAGTTATTATGATCCGGGTACATTGACTCGAAACAACCGGGCAATTTCTCCTTTTGCTGATAAAGAGTATCAACCGGAAAAGTATTATTACACAAATGCCATCAGCGACCACGCAGTTAGATATATAAACGAACATAAGAAAGAAGGAAACGGTGATCCGTTCTTTATGTATGTTGCTTACACAGCGGCACATTGGCCTATGCAGGCTCTTGAAAAAGACATTGCAAAGTATAAAGGTAAGTACGACAGCGGTTACGAGAAAGTGCGTAATGCTCGTGTACGCAGAATGAAAGAGCTTGGACTCATTGATCCCCAATGGAAAGTCTCGGATATTTACGGAGATTGGGAAAAAGCCGAAGGCAAAGAATTTGAGATTCGTAATATGGAAGTTTATGCCGCGATGGTAGATTGCATGGACCAGGGAATAGGACGTATTTGCAATGCGCTCAAAAAAAATAATGAATTTGATAATACACTGATTATTTTTCTTCAAGATAACGGAGGCTGCCACGAGGATCCGTGTACATGGAATCATACACATGATAAAACTTATCCGCCTATTCCAAAAGATGCGGTTATTCAGGATATGATTCCAAAGCAAACACGTGAAGGCAAACCTGTTCTAAGCAGATATGATATACTATCGGGACCGGAAGAAACTTACGTCGGGTACAGGCAAGCGTGGGCAAACGTTTCCAACACGCCGTTCCGAATGTACAAACATTGGGTGCATGAAGGCGGTATTTCTACTCCGTTAATTGCGCATTGGCCGGATGGTATATCTTCAAACGCAAACGGTAGAACGGAAAATCAGCCGGGTCATATAATAGATTTAATGGCAACGTTTGTTGATTTGGCGAAAGCCGATTACCCGGATAGAAAAGGCGGGAATAGTATTCATCCACTGGAAGGCGTCAGCCTGGTTCCTGCATTTTCAAATAAAAGTATCAAACGAAACAAACCGATCTTTTTTGAGCATGAAGGTAATCGTGCTATTCGTGATGGGAAATGGAAACTTGTGGCCAATGGTCCCAAGGGTAAATGGGAATTATATGATATGGAAAACGATCGTACCGAAATGAATGATTTGGCGGATAGCAATCCGGAGTTAGTAAACGAACTATCGCAAACTTGGGAGAAATGGGCTGTTAGAACAAAAGTAAAACCGTGGCCGTGGGGATCAATTAACAAAAGTTCCGAAATCAATAATTATGCGTGATTACATTTTGTTAAGTCCGGTCGTGTGAAGTAATTATAAAGTAGGTAATAAAAGAAAAATAAATTAACAAATAATTATCGGCATTGGTTTTCCTCCGAAGGAGTACTTTCGGCATTGGCGGGTATCCGGTATCGAGAATCCGGAATTCGGCATCTCGTCAGAGTCCGTAGGCTCTGTCGGAGTCTACGACCAGAAACAATATCTCAAATCTCATTACTCAATACTATTTTATTGTTGCATTTGAAAAAGTACAAAGCTAATTTGCAGTTACTTCTTGTGCTCTGCG
>CAZRIQ010000393.1:0-2877 GCA_964600175.1 uncultured Melioribacter sp.
CAATGCAGATTTGAAAAGCATTGAAAGAACGCGAACACAATTAAATAAAGTTGAAGGTGCGCTTAAAGGTGTTGAAACACAGAGTAAAAAAGGCGGAGACCATTTAAAGGGAATGTTTGACGGCGGATTACAAAGTATTACCGCCTTTGCTGCAAAGGTTGGCGCGACTTTATTAGTTGTCAAAAAATTATTTGATTTCTCTAAAGAAGCGGATTCAATAAAAGTATTAAGAAGTACTTTCGAAAGCCTTGCGACTAAAGAGGGCTTAAACGCTAAAACTTTATTTGAACAACTTGAACAGGCAACACATGGAGCGGTTAAAGAAATTGACTTATTGAAAGCCGCTAACAGAGGCTCTTTTTTGGGTGTAGATATGAAAGCACTTCCGACGCTTTTAGAATTTGCGACATTGAGAGCAAAGCAAACCGGGGAAGAAATAGATTATCTCGTTAATTCTATAGTTGTAGGTCTCGGAAGAAAATCGCCTTTGATTTTAGATAACCTCGGATTAACAATGAAAGAACTTGATGCAGCAGTCATAGAGGTTGCAAAAAGTCAAGGAGTAGTTTTAACAACGGTTGATGAAATTGCGAGAGCCACTTATTTAACGGACGCGGCTGTTATAGTTGCAAAAAAATCAATAAAAGAATTTTCCGGCGAAGTAAATAATTTGAACACCAAAGGCGATCAATTTACAACATCATGGAATAAAGTGACAAACGCACTGGGAGAAACATTCATCCCCGTTTTTGTGACTGTACTAAATATTCTAACCGACATAGACGAAGCCGCTTTATCTCTTGACAAAACATTAAGTAACCTTTTCAAAAATGGATTTAAAAATATTGAAGCTCCCAAAGGACTAAAAGATAATCCAACTACAGGTAAAGTCCCACCGGCAAATCAAAGATTAGTCCCGAACGCAAGTGGCGGGTTAAGCTTATATAAATTCAAACAAGATGCCAAAGAGTCTGCTAAAACAATCGGTGATATTAAAAAAGAAGTTGAGGCATTGGTAAGAGCGCAGGACTCATTATTGCCGGGCAGTAAAGGTTTAGCCGAAAATGTTAAAGAAGTTGAGAGACTTACGAAACTTGTTACTGATGCAACAACGGCAGAGAAAAAAGAAAAAGAAAGTTTGCTGGATAAAGTCAAAACCGAAGTCGAATTAAAAGAACTGACTTATAAGTTATCGGAAGGTGTTCTTCAATCTGCGATGGATACCTTAAACGCTCAATTAGCTTTAGTGGAAAAAGAAAAAGACTCGACAGAAAATCAGAAAAAGAAATTAGATTTAATTAAAGCAATAAATGAGTTAACAGAAAAACAAAAAGAATTGCAGTTAGAGTTTGAGCCCCTTGATACGGCCGCTATTGACCAGGGCTTAGCGGAAGACGTGCTGAAACGTGCGAAAGAGAGACAAGATTTAGAAAAAGAATCCGCCGAAACAATTAAACAACTTAGACTTGACGCGATTGATAATGAGTTTGAAAAGAGAAAAGAAATTATAGAATTTGAACGCGAAGAAGCTTTAAAGAATCTTGAATTGTTAGCATTAACCGATTCGGAATATAAAGACGCACAAAACAATATTGACAAAAAATATGCGAATGATTTAGCCGACCTAACCACACAGAAGTTTAGTGCCGGTCTCTCGGCAGCGCAATCAATAGCTTCGTCTTTAAGTACGATAGTTGGAACGGGTAATAACTTTGTTGAATCTTTACAAAAAGCCTTACAAATCGCCGAAGCAATCTCGGCAGTAATAACCGCAGTTAAAACAATATCCTCAATATTTACTGGAGGCGCTTCGCTTTTAGCCGCAACCGGTGGCGAATTTGCACATGGTGCAAAAGTCGCGTCATACAATAAGATTCCAAAGTTCGCAAGCGGCGGAGAGTTTAATGTCCCTTCGAAATATACAAACGATTCTTTCTTGATGAGGGTTTCAAATGACGAACGCGTAAGAGTAACACCAGCGAATCAAGTCGGGAATACAGATAAATTACTTTCTGTTATTGCCGGAAAAATTTCTGCTCTTAATCAAAATGTTAGTAATCTTGAAACAAGAGTGAACATTACTAATAACGCGCCGGACGTTAATACCGTTGTAAAGAGAAATAAGAAAGCCGAAAATAATTTAATTCGCCAGGGCGTAAAATTTAATGAGTCTTAAAAATGATTGACATTGTAATCGATGGAAATAATATTAACGATTATCTTCAAAGATGTTCAGGCATTCCGATTATAAGCCGTGGACGTGATTGGACACCGGCTTTATTGGGGTTCACGATGTCTCTATCGGGAACTATTGGTTTCGCTTTAGTTAAGGGCTATGAAGTTGTTGTCTCTGTTGATAGTGTCGAGTATTATTTGGGCTTCATAAATAAATTTAAATTCAACTATAGCTCTCAGTCATGGGAAATCGAAGTCAATCATTACTTGATGTTATTTGAAAATCACTATATCGCCGAAGGGGAAATAAATTTTAACGAAGATGTCGCAGACTGGACATCTCCGGTTACTTTCACGATAGGAACTAACACGATAGTGAAAGCAAGTCACGGTTTAAGCGACGGTGACAGAATACAGTTAAGAAGTGTTGGCGGAACACTGCCGACTGGACTTGTTGAGAATAAAAATTTTTATATAAAAGATATTGACGGAGATAGTTTTTATTTATTTGGAAACTTTGGCGATTATTGTGTCCTCGATATAAGCGCAAGCATTTATACTAATCGACAAGTCTTTTTTTCTGGCGGTTCCGGAACTTTGCAATATACTAACATTATAGATTTTGAAAAGTATGATGATTGGGGATTCTATAGAGACATCGGGTTCACAGCTACTTTAGATAATGATCAAATTCATCCAGGT
>CAZRIQ010000394.1:0-2850 GCA_964600175.1 uncultured Melioribacter sp.
ATTGCACCACTCCTCAGCAATTCCTGGAGTAGATACTCGCTGTATTCACCCAAGGCAGCATCCCTTAGGCTCTTGTCGATGAATCTCCATAGATCCTGAGCGGTGGCACGCTGCCCGCGCGGGGGGAGGCCGTGTGCGGCGAAGTCACGCAAGATGATGCGCACTGGCAGCAGCGGGCCGTGCGTCCAAGACTGGCGTTCTTGCCGATCGGCTCCTCTGTCATCGGCCAACGGCGCAGTGAGCAATTCGAGATTGGCTTCGTGGTAACCCAAGGTTAATTTGAGGTATCACTTCGCAGTTTTTGCTACTCTCTTCGTAGTTTATTTTTAAATACCATTTTCCTAAATCGGTATTTCCCTGGTTGTAGAGTGCAATGTTTATTTTCTTATTCGGAGAATCAACTGTAACTTTTTGAGCTATTGCAATTGATGAGAAAATAAAAATAAGCATTACTATTATTATGCGGTTCATATGTGTATCCGTTTTATGTTAGTAACAATAATTGTTGTATAAATTGATCAAGAAACGGTTTTGATCATGATGCATTAATTAACATATATTAATATTGTTAAATTACTCGGGAATTTCTCCTTAAATTTTTTCAACTATCTTTTTTTTTCAATTGCTAATAACTCGGTAAATTTTATCTAAAGTACTTATTTAACTTTGAATACAATGGACGTAGCGAACGGCATCTCCTTCGGACATGTAATTGCCAGTCCATCGGCTTCCTGTCTCTATTGCAGTTCGCCGTTGTGCCCAAGCATAGTCACTGTTGTGACGGGCTTGCCCAAATATTTCGCATTCGTACCGAGCGATTCAATTTTCAACTGTGTCCCGGGTTCTGGTACGGTCATACAAAACACGTAAAGTGCGCCATTTTTCTAATCGTGAAACGATAGTTATGAGAATCGAACTTGAATTCCGCTTGTTTACGCCCCAGTGTCCCGCCTGGAAGCATCTTCAACTTGCCATTGACCTGTTCCCCTTCACCGGGAATGGTCCATGCGTAGCTACCGTAAACTGCTTCTCCATTCCGTCGCATCCAGACGCCAACTTCCTCGGTATTTACAGTTCCATTGGTCTTGTGACGGAACTTCACAATGCTGAAGGTATTCACCTCACCTCGACGCTGGATCGTGCGGTTGTAGAAATCAGCCATAATCCTTTGCATGGCATCGGCTTTGATGCCCATGCCGGTACTATTACCTGTGAAAGGTCCTTGAACTGTGCCGTCTGTATAAATGAAGTCGGGGTCGTAATGTTCAACTATTCATCTATTCTCATATTTGTATTTACTCATTTCATCAATAACTTTTAATGAACTAATCGGTATCATTGTAAAACCATATTTGTAACCTTGCGAGCTCGGTTTTATAAGGTATTGTTCATGCGGCATAGCTCCCCAGCTGTCGTCGCCGGCAACTCCCATCTGTTTGTAGTCAATATGGAGTTCTACCAATCTATGAGGTTTGATATCATTTATATGTCGCAGGTTTTTGTCTTTGTCCGGACCGGCATCAAAATCTTCTATCGGATTATTGAGCGCGTTAAACTCTATCAACGAATCTGCAACAACCAATAATCCGCTTCCGTCATTGCGAGTTAGTGCCATCCACCTAACATCTGTACGGTGCCCGTTTTCCTGTGGACGAACATACGGCACGTATTGCTCTGCAACTGTTGATTTGTACAAACCGACAAATGTTGAAGTGTTACGATCCGAATAGTTTTCCCAAGGACCGCGACCAAAATATTCAAGTTTGCTAAGATCGGAAGTCAATTGCATCTTCATACTAACTCTTGGGATAAGAGGCATACTGCTGTCGTTTGTTATTAAAAGGTTTTCAACCTTTACCGCGCCGTTGCCCATTATTGTATATTCTGTTTTCCATGTAGATTTTACAGAGTCGAGATTATAATCGACAGTTACCTTAACCGCATTATCAAGTTGACTAATACTTACACTTGCAGCGTTTGGTAATTGTTCAGATACCGATTTCCAAAGACGGCAAACGCGCGGCATTTTCCATCCGTAATCGTTATCGGTAGGTGCACGCCAAAATGTCGGACGAGGTCCAAACCCGTTAAGCAACAATTCCTTCCCTTTACTTTTGTATGACGTAATTATACCTGTTGCTTTATCAATTACTAATGAGAAATCATTTCCTGAAATACCAATTGAGGTTCCATCATTGTAAGTTACTTTTCCACTCTTTGCTTCATCATATTGTTTTTTAGAAGTTTCAACCGGAAGCTTGAATTGTTCGGAAGCTATTTCCCATCCTTCAGGTAGTAGACCTTCCGCTTTAGCAGTTTGAGCCGAAATAGTAATAAAATATTCAACGCCAGATTTTGCCGGTAAATTTTTTGTATTGATGTTAACTGATTTCGATTGTTCGGGCGCGATATCCAAAACAGGAAATTTTCCGTTTCTAACGACTTTACCGTTGGCTGTTATTCCATATGAAAAATTATATTTATTAAGATTAGTAAAACGGAATTTATTTATAATAGTAAACTCTCCCGATGCCAAATCATCGGCTTTAAAACCAATGTTTTGATAAACGTGTTTAACTTCGAGACTGTGCGGCTTAATACTTCTGTCCGGGAAAACTACACCGTTTATACAAAAATTACCGTCCGACGGTGTTCCCTTGGGACCATAGTCTCCGCCATAAGCCCAGAATTTTCCTTTTTCATTTTTATCGGCAAGTCCTTGATCTACCCAATCCCAAATACAACCGCCTTGAAGGTTTGGATATTTTTCAATCATATCCCAGTAATCTTTTATGTTACCTTCACTGTTGCCCATTGCATGTTCATATTCACAAAGTATCAAAGGACGGT
>CAZRIQ010000395.1:0-2848 GCA_964600175.1 uncultured Melioribacter sp.
TAATTGAATGAACATTTTTCACTTTTTGAAAAATGGATTCCTTATATGGGTACGGGTCATTGGCCCGATGGGGATATGCTTCCCTTAGGCAGAATCGGTATCCGAGCCGAACGCGGTGATAATAGAATGAGCATGTTAACCAAAGATGAACAATACACATTAATGTCGCTCTTTTTGATTTGTCGTTCGCCTCTTATGTTTGGCGGAAATTTACCGGACAATGATGAATTCACCTTAAATTTAATTACTAATGACGAAGCACTTGCCGTTCTACAGGAAAGTAAAAACAATAAATTGCTTTTTGATGAGGGAGATAGAATAGCGTGGATAGCCAATGACGCAAATTCCAACGATAAATATGTCGCTCTCTTTTATACTTCGGATCAAAAACCAATTAAGGAAAGTTTAGCTTTATGGAATAGTGGACTCATCACTCATAAACCTAATGAACAAAGCGCGAAAGTGAAAATAAATATTGGTGGAGCCCGGAAACTTTATCTTGTTGTTACAGATGGTGGAAACGGCAATAATTGGGACCATGCCGATTGGATTGAACCGAAACTTGTAGGCAAAAATGGATCAATAAACCTAACCAATATTAAGTGGGTAAACGCAACTTCCGGGTGGGGTACTGCTACAATAGACAAAAGTGTCGGGGGAAACAAATTAATTGTCAATAATAATGAATATGCCAACGGTATCGGCACACATTCAAATTCAATTATTGAGTACAATATTCCTGAAGGTTATGATACTTTTTCTGTACTCGCCGGGCTTGATAAAGAATGCGTAAATCACACCGAAGGCGCGACTGTTAAATTTCACGTATTTACTCAATATCCTACAGGTACACCTCCGGAGGATTCCGTTAAAATATCACTGAGAACTGGGCAGTTAGGTTTTAAGGGTGCTTGCAGAGTTCGTGATTTGTGGTCAAAAAAAGATGTTGGTGAGTTCGAGGATGAGATATCAATGTATGTCGGAAAGCATGGCTCAAAGTTGCTGAAGATTAGTGAAGTTAAATAAGGCACCGGGTTTTATGATGTACATTAAACTGAATGACGAAGATTATTATTTGACGGGCAATGTACTGGTTCGCTGTAAAAACTGATTCTTAATAATGGGATCTTTGATATATGAAAAAAATAATATTTTTCTTGCTGATTCTAACAACGCTGAAATATGCCCAGAAAAATCTTAAATATTCGGATTACCCGATTTCAGCAGTAAATATTAAGAACGTTACTATTAACGATAACTTTTGGTTGCCGAAAATAAAGACAATTCAGGATACAACCATCCGTTACGCATTTGATAAATGTGATAAAGAAGGACGCATGCAAAATTTTTTGGTCGCCGGAGGTAAGATCAAAGGTTCGGTTAAAGGTAAAATGCCTTTCGATGATACGGACCTGTATAAAATTATCGAGGGAGCTTCGTATTCGTTAATTAGTAAACCTAATCCGGCTTTAGATGCTTATCTCGATTCAATGATTGCGATTATTAAAATCGGGCAGGAACCCGACGGGTACCTAACTACATGGTTTACCATAGATAGACAAAAACCTCCTGCATGGTGGGTTAAACCTTCTAAGACAAGATGGGAAAATGAAGTTAGCAGTCATGAATTATATAACAGCGGTCACTTATTTGAAGCTGCTGCTGCGCATTACTGGGCTACCGGCAAAAGAAACTTTTTGGATATTGCAATCAAGAACGCAGATCTGTTGGTGGATAATTTCGGACCAAATAAATTACATACACCCCCCGGACATCAAATTGTGGAAACTGGTTTGATCAAACTTTATCATATTACTCATAACGAAAAATATCTTAAGCTTGCAAAATTTTTTCTTGATATAAGAGGAGATTCAACTACTCATAAATTATACGGAGAATATGCACAGGATCATTTACCTGTTATAGAACAAACCGAAGCAGTTGGTCATGCCGTAAGAGCATTATACATGTATGCGGGGATGACTGACATTGCCGCTATTTATAAAGATCGGGATTATCTTAATGCAGTAAATAAAATCTGGGAGAATGTTGTTGACAAAAAAATGTATATCACCGGCGGTTTGGGTTCAAAACATGATGGGGAATCGTTTGGCGATAATTATGAATTACCGAATCTTACGGCGTATAATGAAACGTGTGCTTCAATTGCAAGCGTATATTGGAATCACCGTTTGTTCTTACTGACGGGTAATTCGGAATACTATGATATTATTGAACGAACGTTATACAACGGATTGATGTCCGGCATTTCATTGGACGGGAAAAAATTCTTCTATCCGAATCCGACCGAGTCTGACGGTAAGTATGAATTTAATATGGGCTCTTGTACACGTCAATCATGGTTCGATTGCTCATGCTGTCCCACAAATTTAATCCGTTTTATTCCCTCTATCCCGGGTTTGATTTATGCCGTTGATAAGGACAGTTTATATGTGAATTTGTTTGTTTCAAGCAGTGTACAAACGCTGATTAATGGAGAAAAAATAGGGATAACTCAGCAAACGAATTACCCATGGAGCGGACATATAAATGTTTTGATCAACCCTGAAAATGGAAAAACCTTCACTCTGAAACTTCGTATTCCGGGTTGGACTCAAAATAGACCTGTCCTTTGTGATTTATATTCTTATCTTAATAGCGACCGCAGTAAAATTATCTTGAAGGTTAACTGGAAAGAAGAAAAAATAAAACTTAATAAAGGTTACGCAGAAATCACAAGGGAGTGGGATAAAGGAGACAGGGTTGAATTGCTTTTGCCTATGGCAATTCATACGGTAGTAGCTAATGAAGAAGTTAAAGATGACAGTAATAAAGTTGCATTTGAATG
>CAZRIQ010000396.1:0-1733 GCA_964600175.1 uncultured Melioribacter sp.
AAGATCGAGAATCTCATAGATCGTTTCAAAAAATATAGATACTGCTTTAATATTCTCTTCGGCTTTACTCCCTTCGTTATTAAGAAGTGCCGCCGGTAGTTTGGAACCGAATACAACCTTCTCAAGGATTCTCTTGAATTCACCGATCTTCAACTTTTTATCGAACGGTTCAAGGAGAGTCGAGATTTTCTTAATGTCGTCAATCGCTTTTCTATAGGACTTTTCCTTCAATTTCCCTTCATCAAATTCGGCTACGCTATCGAACAACAAGTTTCTCACTGTGTCATTCAAAGTGTTCAGCCAGTTTTGTTTACCCGAAACAATTTTCAGATCGGAAGCAGCTTTGAGTAAGTTTGAAATATCAACTCCGGGAACCTCGATGTAGCCGCTGCTCAGCGCACGGAAAATATTCTTGTAATAAAAATCGTTTTCTAAGATTTCCAAAAAGTTAACGATCGCGGTGATCGGTCCGGAAGTGTTCAAAGTAATTCTATCCGTCAGATTAAACGGAACTCCGTAATTGCCGAAGACATCCCTAACAAGCGAGGAATAATTTTTAATTAGATTAAATGCCACGCAAATTTTATGCGGTTCGACTTTTTTATACAGAATCAGTTCCTTTATTTCCTTAGCAATTAACTCGACTTCTTTCGTTCTATCGGAAGCATTTAGTCTAGTAATTCCCAAACCGCTAAAAGATTTTTTGCTAACTTTTTTATCGCCAAACAAATTCTGCCGGATATATTCACGAAACTCATTTTTGTCCGACGGTGAATCATCTCTCACTTTTCTAAATCCGTGTTCTTCCAGCCGCTCGTAAGTTTTAATTAGGTGCGAAAAAATACTCGAGTTACTGGGGTTATAATCGAAACTCAAATAAAGAACTGAATTCGGAATACTTGAAATCAAGTCGATAATCTTTATTTCCGGCATAGTTAATTCGTCAAATCCTTTAACAACTATCAAATTCACATCAGGAAATATTTTTCGGAAGTTATTTTGACGTTCGACAATGTCAAGACTGTTTAAGTCTCCGTAAATGTCGCCTATCTCATAGGCGTTCAAATTCTTGCATTTTTTGTCGAAAATCTCATAAATATCGGCAATGTCAAGAGCTTTGGCGGATTCGAACTTTTCAAGTTTACCAGCTTCTTCTCTCAACCTGTCAGAAGTTACACCGCTCCGTTTGTATTCGGAAATAACAGATTTTATCCTGTCTAATGTTCCGTCGGGAATTTCCGTTCGATAATTAGAAAAATATCTCAACTTAGTTTCCCGAACTGCTTGCTTTATGAATACTGCTGCAGCCGCTTCGCTAAGTTGTACAAACTGTTTCGACTCTTTCAACAACTTAGTAGAGAGCGTCCCGAGAGTTTCAATGTTTATTTCCGAAACTGCCTTCCGAGTTGAGGAAGAAATTATTTCTTTCTTTAGGTTTCTTACTTTTCTATTTGTAGGATAGATTAGAAGCAGTCGGTTAATTTCTCCGCCGGCGATCTTGCTAGCCACAAGAGCATCAAGATTAACAGATTTGATATTTTGCTTTGTAAAAATCATTTCTTTGTCTTATCCATAACCAGGTTTCTGTAAGACGTTCTTATCTGGTTATTTACATCAAGTCCAAGAAGTTCTACCACTTCGTCAAATTCTTTCACTGCCGAATGTTTATCATTCACCACTAAAGTTTCCAGTTCCAAAAATTTTCCGAGGTCCTTAACCGTATCAAGGTGAAC
>CAZRIQ010000396.1:1743-2844 GCA_964600175.1 uncultured Melioribacter sp.
ACTCTAGTATTCTTACATAAATAAACTTCTCTTGATTTTTCAACAACAGTCACTCTGTTTAACAAAGTTGAAAGATATTCCTCAACATTATCTCCCATTAGTTCTAAAATGTTATAATTACTCCAGCGAGTACGTTTTTCATTACGGTTATACCTAATTAAAAAATTTCTGCCGTTTTCAACTCGCAGCTTCAGCAAAGCTTTTGTGTCGCCGAAATAGACATCTTTCTGCAGCAGTGTTCCCTTATATTCAGCGTCAGCACCTTGCAGTAACTCCTTAATTTTCGCAAAAGAGTTAGTCCTTATTTTAATTTCAAGATTTGTGGGCAATTCGGTCTCCTATTTCACATTATGAGAAAGATCGTTTAATTAAAGTTAATACTTAATTTTAATGGTTGATTTTTTCTTAATAATATATATTTTTCAAGCAATAACATAAGACAAATAGTGTAAAAAATGAAAAGATTAATATTGATCATGATGTTAATACCGTTAGCGATTTTAAATGCCCAGAAGATCGGTGAACTTGCACCCGAACAACCTCCTGAAACTTTTCCGCCCAACGCATGGGGCGCAGATATTATGTTTGGTGAAGGAGGATTCGGACTCGGTACGTTTTACCATAAATCTTTTAGCCGAACCGTTACTGGTTTTGTAGATTTATCATTTTCAGAATCCAAGGACGAGCGTGAAATAGAATACATTGATTACTTTGGAAATACCTTTGTTTATAACAAAAAAAATAGGGTCTTTGTCATTCCCCTTAATTTTGGAATTCAATACAGGATGTTTACGGAAACACTGACTGACAATCTTCGACCATATATTTGCGCAGGCGTCGGTCCCACTTTTGTTTTGACCACACCATATGAAAAAGAATACTTTAACGCGTTTCGTTCGGCACAAAGCAAGATTGCCGGCGGCGGTTACATTGGCCTTGGTGCAAACATTGGAGTTAATAAAAATAATTTGTTCGGATTAAATATCAGGTATTACTTTATACATTTGTTTGACAATGGTGTCGAGAACCTATATGATAAATATAGAAAAGATCTAGGCGGTATAAGCATTTCCGTGAGCATCGGTATAATGTATTGAATTT
>CAZRIQ010000397.1:0-2842 GCA_964600175.1 uncultured Melioribacter sp.
TTGTTCACTTTCCAGTTTTTTAAGTTCGGTGATTTCATAGAAAGTTACGATTACCTGGACTATTTCTTTCTCATTTCCAAAAACCGGATCAGCATTAACCAAAACACATATATCATGATCACTCCCAGGGCGGCTTACGCCTACGATATAATTCCTAATCTCTTTCCGGGTCGCCATCACCCGGTTTACTGGATATTCTTCAAGTGGCATAATACTGTTATCTTCACGGAAGAAATGCCAATCCGGATCATAAGCAGTTCTTCCTAAAAGCTGATCTTCTGATAATCCAAGCAGTTCCTGTGATTTTCTATTGCATGTTATGATTTGGGTGTCTGTACCATGAACAACAATAGCTGCCTGAATTTTCTGAATGAGTGTACGGTATTTCTTTTCGCTTACAAACAAAGCCTCGTCAGTGCGTTTTCGTTCGGTTATTTCCCAGGCAAGGTCGGCAAGAAGAGATATTGCTTCAATATCTTTTTTCGAATAATCAGTTAGTTTGTTTCCAACACCAAGGATTGCCATAATTTTTTCTCCCCGCAGCACGGGTACAACCAGTTCGCGAATTACGTTTGCATGGCCTTCCGGCAAACCTTTGCGATGAGGAAGTGAAGCATAATCGTTATGGATAACAGGTTTTCGTTGAGCGACACACTCGACCCAAACACCGGCTTCATTAATGGGATAATGCATTCCTTTCCCTTGTGCTTTACAAAATTCAGCTTTTGTTCTTCTCGACCAGTTTTGAAGAGTAAGAGACATCTGATCATCTTCAATAAAATGATAAAAACCAATGAGGCTCTCGGTTAATTTCTCCGCTTCGTTCAACGTCTCCTCGAGCAATTCATCCAGCGAATGTGTTGCTGCATATTGCATAAGGTGTAATCGCGAAGCATTTATTTCTACATTACGTTTTCGCTCTGTAACATCGCGGGCTATACCGAGTATAGTGACAACATTCCCGGTTGCATCTTTCTCCGGCACATGGCGAATCTCAAAGATTCGCTTGCCCATCTGCGTATCCCAAGATACCTCGGAGTAGTTGGGGACACCTTCGTTAAAAGCAAGGCGGATTAGCGCCAGGACCGCATCGTTCTGTTCCGGCGACGAACGTAGTGGCAATTCCCGTAATGTTTGGCCGATAAAGGCTTCAGCAGGCATGTCAAAGGCTTTTTCGACAGCGGGGTTGACGTATGTGTATTTGAAATTACGGTCGAATCGAACAATAAAGTCGGGAAAGTTTTCCGCTAACATCCTGAACTGTTGCTCACTTTCTTTGATTTCGTGGATGTCGCGTCCAATGGCAAGCACTGAAACCACCTTGCCATCCGAACCAAATTCCGGCACAAACCGCATGTGACCCCAGTGCATTTCGCCCTTGGCTGTACGGAAAGGAATTTCAGCAGTATTTTCAGTTGCTGTCTCAATCACCTGCTGAATATGCTCGATATAAATTTGTGGAGCGTAAATCGGTGACTTTTCAGCCGGTGTCTTCCCAATTACATCTTTTTCAGAATGTCTAAAAAGTTTAAGAATAGCAGGATTAACATAGATGCGACGGAATTCGCAGTCGTAGCGAGCGATAAAATCGGGTGAGTGTTCCACGAGAGCACGGAAGAGTTGCTCACTTGCCAGAATTTTATTTTCCGCCAGTTTGCGCTCGGTGATGTCTTCCACCATCGCCTGAATGCAAGCCTGTCCTTTGAAGGTTGTACGAGTAAGGGAAAGCAAGGCATCATAGGGTGAGTCATCTTTTCGTTTAAATTGTACCTGGAAATTTTTTACATTACCTTGATTCCGAAAAAGCGAGATTACTTGCTCACGTTCTAATAGATTATAATAGAGATCATTAACATTGTTTATTTCATTAAAATCCTCGCGAGTGTATTTTCCTGGTATTAACATGGCGTCATTAAAGGCCATCAGATTTCCATCAAAATCGGCAACACCGATGGCAATTGGGGAGTTTTCAAAGAGCAGGCGGAACTGCTCCTCACTTAAGCGTAAAGCCTCTTCCGTTCGCTTTCGTTCTTCCAGGGCGTGCGCAAGTTTTATATTGCTATAACTAAGATTACCGATCATTCCCGCAAAGGCAGTATAAAATGACATGGCAGCTTGAACTGTCGCGTGGGTCCACCGTGGCACATTATCCAAAGCAGCTAAATATTGTTGTTCGTCGAATCCAAACCGTTTTGCCTGCTGACGAAATACTTCATAATCAGGTGTTTCGTCATCAAACAGAAATTGCCCGAGAAATATATTACCCACATGCCTGTCGCCCAACATAATAGGTGTAGCTATGTCCCACATATTATTCTTACACAGGTATTGTTTAAATGTGCCAGCGGGGACGTTTTGACTGAGTTCCAGATCACTCTCTTTGCATAACTTACTTGACTCCGGATTCATCCGATGGAATTTGGTGCAAATATCCTGCCAGCCGGTTTTTACCAACACCTTACCTTGCAAGTCCAGAATTCCAATTCCGATATGGGTTAAATTGTAGAATGCATCCATTAATCTTTGAATCTTTTCAGTATCAATGATGTCTGAAAGTTCCAAAATACTGATATCTTCCTCAGGGGATAAAATTGCTTCGAGCTTGTGTCTTATCCGTTTTTCACTTTCTTGAAGTGCCTCTTCCAAACACTTACGTTCAGTCAAATCATGGGCAAGTATGGCAACCCCGATAACCTCTCCCGTTTCAATTTTGATGGGACTATGTGATACTTGAAAATATTGCCGGGATCGGGTTTCTTCACCTGAATAGGATTCCTCAAGAATAAATTCCCCTGATAATGCACGATCAATATTGTGTTTAGCAGTTTCCCTGTCCTCCTTT
>CAZRIQ010000398.1:0-2836 GCA_964600175.1 uncultured Melioribacter sp.
CAGGACTCCCAGCGTTATTTTTTCAACCATCGCTCCGACAATTATTCCGACAAGCGTTAAGAATGCAGTTTCAATTAGAACAAGGTGAACAAGTTTTATTTGGGGCATCCCGATCGAAAGTGTAACGCCAAACTCATGGTATCTTTCCGTGATGGACATTAGAACTGTATTCAAAATTCCGAAGGCAACGATTAGAAGTAAAATAAATAAGTAGAAGATGCCGCTGATGTTATCGAACTCAATTGAGTTTTTAAATTCAGGCATTACTTGTTCCCAGTTGAGAACCGCCAGATTTGCGTTAGTTATTTTTTGTTTAAGATCGTTTTGTGCTTCGTAAAGATTATCGAGATTATCTATTTTAATTGCAATGACGTGGATTCTGCCGTACATCGCAAGGAGTTCGTCGGCTTTCTTTAATCCCATAAATACGCCCATTGCGTCAAAATCCGGAGAACCGGTTTTCACTGTTCCCGAGATTTTAAATTTTAGATTGCCCAACGAACCGTCCGTTCCTTGAGATAATATTACAACATCGTCTCCGATTGATGCTTTTAAGTTTTCCAACAATTTGTAACCCACAACAATTTTGTTTGTTGTGTCGCTTTCGAAAAATTTTCCTTGGTTAGTTCTTTCGGTTAGACGTGTTACATTTTTTTCAGATGCGGGATCAACACCGAATATTGCGGCACCGAAAGAGTTTTCTTTATAACTGATCAAACCATCGGCATAAATTCTTTCCGAAAATGCTTTTACGTATTTGGAAGATTTAATTTCGTTCAGCAATTCATCGGTTGGTTTGAAACATTTATTTAACGAAGGATTGGCTTGAAATCCCTTCCTTTGAATTTGTATATACCCGGAAAAGAGGTTAATGGCATTTTTGATGTTTACTGCATAGGTGCCGTGCTGTACACCCCGCATAGCAATTGAAGAAAAAGTAGCAAAACAAATTGCTAATATTGTTAGAATAGAACGTCGTCTGTTCCGCCAAATATTTCGCCATGCAAGTTTTAGAAGCAGCATAAAAAGTCCGCGTAAATAACCATTATATAAGCATGAATGCATGGCCGCATGCGTTCATGCAATTCATCATCCATGCGTTTTTAGTTCCCGCGCTCAAGTTCTTGAAACGAAAAAATTCTTCCCGGTATATTAATATCAAACTCCATATCAAGTACATCTATTTCAGTTGAGTGACCTTCTTTAGCTTTATTATACATAGTCCACTTCGCCGGTATTTTTCTGTTGCCGAACTGTTTTGCATCCGAGTAAACGATGTATCTCATCAATTTTCCTTTTTCGTCAAAGTACTGCACAATAGAAGGGAGATAATCTTTTTCACGTATCCAATAATATAATTTTCCCCAGACAACCGGCGCATCGGGTTTAGGATCAAGCTCAATTTTCCAGCATTTTTCTCCGCTGATATTCTCTTCTGTAATTATTTTTTGCGTATAGTCTTTACTTAAGTTCGATTCGCGTACAAGGTCGTCGTTTGTAAAATCAGAACCGTTCCACGATTGAAGCATCATTGACGGCGGAACTTTAATTGTCGTCTCGGTATTCTTTAAATAGTTCCAGATCTCGTTGCCAATCTTTAGTGTTTTGTTTCCTTGTTCGCGCTTGGGTGATTCAATAAAGATAAGTGCTTTTTTATTTTCGACCCACCAGCTTTCCATTTTGAGTGTACGTTCATAGTCTGGTGTTTTTATTGTCATTTCTATTGTACCGTGAGCGGTTTTTCCCTTTAAAATATTTTCTGCCTTCTGGACGATTTCTTCTGCCGTTTGAGCTTTTATTGACAGTGAAAGAAGTAAGCAGATTAATGTGATAACGAGTTTCATGGCTAACCTTTTTAATTGACTAAACGGTCAGTCAAAAAATATTATTTTTTTGATTTTTTGTCAAGGGAACATTTCAGTAGAAAAAGGATTGAATTTTAGCAATATTTCGAATAAATTATGACTGAACAATTGTTCAATATAAAATGCCGAGAACAAAAGAACAGAACGAGGAGATAAGAAAGAATACAAAGAAGCTAATTCTCGATTCGGCTCTTAAACTTTTTGCCGAGCAAGGATTTCAAGCTACTTCGATGAGTGATATAGCCAAAACAGCCGGCGTATCAAAAGGTTTGGCGTATAATTATTTTGATAGCAAGCAGCACATCATCGAAGCAATAATGAAAGATGTTATGGATACTGTGAACCGGTTTTACAGTCCAATCTTCACTGAATCCGATCCTTATGTTAAGCTTGAAAAATTGTTGGACGTTACTTTCGATTGGTTAAAACAAAGTTTCGACTTTTGGAGGATGTTGTTTACTTTTTTACTTCAGCCCGGTATTATTGAAAAGTCATCCGAATACATACGGATTTTTTACGATGAAATGTTTGCTATAATTGAAAACATATTTAAAGAGATCGGGATTCCAAACTACGTTGTCGAAGCAAGAATCCTTGGTGCAATAATCGATGGTGTAGCTATTGACTACTTTATAGATATGAAGAATTATCCTATCGACAATACGGTCAAAACGGTTAAGAATAGATATAGTAGGGAATCTATAGAGATTTTAAAGAATAATTCGGACTAGCCTTTATTTTGAAATTCCATGACAGTCTTATCTAATTCATTCCTGCGAGAACGAATTTATCACCAATCTTAATAAAGTCAAATTGCATTTTCAATTTTTGTTCCCCGCTTTGAAAGTCGACGTCCACAATATACATATCCCGCTTGTCTATTTTTTTAAGAGCAATAGTGGAAACATCGTATTTATCACTGATGTTATTTAACGCAGCAATCTTCTTACATATTCTTTTAACCTGGTCTA
>CAZRIQ010000399.1:0-2835 GCA_964600175.1 uncultured Melioribacter sp.
GAACGTTTTACTATTGCACATATATTTATAAATCCTAAATCCGGGGAAAGAGTAAAGAACAAAGCAAAAGAGTTTGCTTATGCATTGTTGGATTCGTTGAAGCACGGTGCGGATTTTGCCGAGTTGGCTAAAAAATATTCGGACGACCCGGGAAGCGCACCTCAGGGCGGTGATCTTGGGTTTGTAAAACGCGGTGTATTTTATCCCGAGTTTGAAGCAATTGCATTTTCGCTTGCACCGGGACAATTGTCCGGTGTTGTTGAATCTCCCGTCGGGTATCATATCATTCAGCTTATAGAAAGACGCGGCGATGAAATTCATGCTCGGCATATATTGATCAAGGTAAAAAGCGATGAGAAAGCAGACCTCGATGCGATTGATCTTTTAAACAATATCCGGGATAGTGTTGCATCCGGCAAAAATACATTTGCTTATTATGCAAAGAAGTACAGCGATGATAAAGAATCGGCTAAAGCGGGCGGGGTTCTCGGGACTTATGAGGAAAGCCAGCTCGATAAATCTCTTCTCGATGTGATTTATAAATTGAAAGATGGTGAAATAAGCTTTCCAAAACGTCTCGATATCGACAAATCTTCATACGGATATCATATAGTTAAATTGGTCAAACGCGTGCCGGAACATAAGGCAAGTCTCGATACGGATTACGATGAGTTGAAGAAGTTGGCAGAATATTACAAGAAACAAAAATTATATGATGAATGGATGGCAGAGATAAAAGATAGAATCTATTGGACAATTAAATCGTAAAGGATAAATGCCGGAAAAAACAAAACCATCCGTAAATGATGTTGAATCTGTCGGTAAACTCAGTGATACCGTCAAAGAGATTAAACGAGAAATTGCAAAGGTGATTGTCGGGCAGGATCAAATTATAAACGATTTGCTCGTAAGTTTGTTTGCACGCGGTCATTGTTTGCTTATCGGCGTTCCGGGCTTAGCAAAAACACTTCTTATAAAGACTCTTGCTGAAGTTTTGGATCTCAAGTTTAACCGTATTCAATTCACACCGGATTTAATGCCTGGCGATATTACCGGCACGGAAATTATAGATGAAGACCAAGCAACAAAGAAAAGATATTTCAAGTTTGTCAAGGGACCGATCTTTGCCAACATTATTTTGGCAGATGAGATAAACAGAACGCCGCCTAAAACTCAAGCGGCACTGCTTGAAGCGATGCAGGAATATAAGGTCACTGCTGCCGGGGAAACTTATAAATTAGATGAACCTTTCTTCGTACTTGCAACGCAAAACCCGATTGAGCAGGAAGGTACATACCCGTTGCCGGAAGCACAGTTGGACCGCTTCATGTTTAATCTTTGGCTCGATTATCCTTCCGTTGAAGAAGAAATTCAAATTATAAAATCTACTACAAGTGACTACGAAGCAAAATTAAATAAAGTTTTGTCCAAACAAGATTTGTTTTCTTACCAGGGCTTAATTCGGAGAGTACCGGTTGCCGAGAATGTAATTCAGTTTGCAGTTAATTTCGTCAATTCTACCAGACCGGAAAAGAACGGATCAAAAGTTGAGTTGAAAGATTTGGTAAGCTGGGGTGCTGGTCCGCGTGCATCGCAGTATTTGATTCTTGCGGCAAAGACGAAAGCCGTTATGGAAGGGAGATTTACTCCTTCGATAGATGATGTTAAATCGTTTTTAGTGCCGGTACTTCGCCACAGAATTATTCCAAGTTTTAATGCCGAAGCTGACGGCATCGGTTCGGTAGAAATAATAAAACGTTTGTCGTTAGATTAATATTTTTGTCTGGGAAAAACGAAGAGGGTATTATCGAAATTCGAAGATATACTACCGCAATTTTTGTTTTATTAATTATCATAATTCTTTCCTCTTGTAAGAACAATCAGTCCGAAGTTCAAACGCCGCCGCCTCATAAAATAAGCCCGTTCGGTTTTATTGTAGATTCGTTGGAAGAAGAAAGGGGAGTCATCGGCAATAATGAAACTTTGACCGATCTGCTTCTCCCGTTTGGAGTTCCATACGAGAAAATTTACGACATAGCAAAAAAATCAAAAGATGTTTTTTATGTAAGGAAATTCAAAACCGGCGATAGTTACGTCGTCTTCAAAACGAATGACACCGTCGGTACGGTGAAATATTTTGTTTATCAAAAAGATCCAATCAATTACGTTGTGTTCGATCTGAGAGATTCAATAAACATTTATGAAGGAAAGAAAAAGGTAGACGTCAAACAAAAATTTGCTCAAGGCACAATTAATAGTTCATTGTATGAAACGTTTGAAAGTAATAATCTTGATATTAACATAGCTTTGAAGCTTTCCGATATTTATGCCTGGCAAGTGGATTTTTACCGTATACAGAAGGGTGATGCATTCAAAGTTTATTATGAAGAGGAATATATCGACGGCGAACCGGTAGGCATAGGTAAAATTTTTGCAGCGCGGTTTCTTTCCAGGGGCGAGAATTATTATGCATTCAGGTTTGAGCAGGACAGTTCCGACGTTTATTTTGATGAAAATGGAAAAAGTTTACGTAAGGCATTTCTGAAAGCGCCCTTAAAGTTCAGCCGGATTACTTCACGTTATTCTTTGAGAAGATACCATCCCATTTTGCATCGAATTAAAGCTCATCTCGGTACCGATTATGCAGCACCAACCGGAACTCCTATTTTAAGTGTAGGCGATGGTATAGTTGCAGAAGCAAGATACCAAAGATACAACGGAAATTACGTCAAGATCAGGCACAACTCGACTTACAGCACTCAATATTTACACATGTCTAAAATTGCCAAAGGAATGAGACCGGGAGTTCATGTAAAACAAGGTGAGGTAATTGGG
>CAZRIQ010000400.1:0-2835 GCA_964600175.1 uncultured Melioribacter sp.
ATGGGGGGAGTGGATATCCCAATCCAGGGGGTAGAGGAAATCTTCAAATCAGGGATTATGTGCCAGGTTGTCGGTGACGCGGAATTGTATCTTGGTTTTGCCACACTGGGAATCGGCCTTACCGGTGGTGTGCTTGATATGAAAGAGAGCTCCAATATGATATATCCGTATCAATTGACAGCTTTCCCAATAGGCGGAAATCTCCGGCTGGAAACTGAATTTTTACTCCCCTTCTTTTTTCTTGTGGAGGGAATGGGAGGAATTACCTTTGCTTTTCTCCATTACAGCAAGGATCTTCGAATAGAAAATCCGCCTGTCATTATCGCGCCATTCATATATGCAACAATAGGAATCGGCTATGCGATAAATGATATGTTCCGTTTCGCCCTCTGCGGATCATATACTGGTATTTTATATGATAAACCGCTAACCGGTATAGGGGTGACAGGTAGAATCGAGGTCCATTTTTAAAAAATTCAAGGAGTAGTACAATGAATAAAATTTTTATTCTTTTAATCATATGTCTGTTACTTATTACGACAATCACCTGCACCTATTTTGATCCTTTTTCCGCGGCAGGAGTGCCTTCATTATTCTGGGTTGATGAAAAAAAGCAGATATTCCGGATGCCGGCAGAAAATCCCGAAGAACTCCGGGATTTTAACCTGGAGCCCTTTCCCTCGGATTTCTGGGAGGTAACTGCTATGGCCCTGGACCCGGTGATGGGCACAATGTATCTTGGTATTGTAGGCGAGAATAGTTCCGGTATTTACAGGGCAAATTACAATGGTACCGGCGTGGAAATGATCATATCAACAAACCATGCAGTATATGGGATTGCTATACATTTCTATGAACGGGAACTGTATTGGAGCGAGGATACATGGATACGCAAGGCGTATCTTGGTGAGTTTGATAAAGTAACAGCAG
Organism: uncultured Melioribacter sp.; assembly: GCA_964600175.1. GTDB lineage: Bacteria > Bacteroidota > Ignavibacteria > Ignavibacteriales > Melioribacteraceae > Pyranulibacter. Next base: position 931 of record CAZRIQ010000400.1, read on the forward strand.
AATTCGATACCGGAATCTATATAACAGATCTTGAGATAGACATGGTAAGCAACACACTTTATTTTGTCGATGGATCTAATTTCTATTACTCTTCGTCCGCCATGGGAGAATCTCCTTTGTCAATAACTCTTACCCCTGCCGGTGCTCTGGCAGAAAAAATTGAACTCAGCTTATTTGACAATAAGATTTTCTGGTTCAATCAAACTGACCAGAGTATTTATTATTCCGATGTTTTTACCGGGGGTAACGAGGTAATGTTATCTCCCCCAAACCTTCCCAGTCTCATTGATTTTAGCCTGGACATAGAAACAGGGAATTTGTACTGGGCAGATAATTCGGGTGTGTATCGAATTCGCACAGACGGCTCAGAACCGGAACAACAGGTGATGGACAGAATAGATCTTCGCCAATTTGCCGGGGATTTTATGAATGCGAGGCAATACTAAGAGAAAAATCCTTCATCCTGCTGTGCTTCCCGGACAAAGGGGAGTATGAAATACACATCCGCTATTTTCACTGTCTCCGATAGCTTCAGGGCGTATAGATATAAGAGCTGTAATCGCCAAACAAACTTATAGTGCTACAAAGGGATTACTCCACAAAAAAAGGGCTGCCCGACAAAGACAGCCCTTTAAAACATCAGCCTAAATTATGGTTCGGTGCCCCATAGGAGTTCACCGTTTTCGTACACAGGGATATACGGAATAAGTCCTGTAAATACTTTGGAATCGTAATCCGGCTTGGTTCCCAACCCTTGAGCGGAATAATCGTTGGAAGAAGACTATCTCGACTTCGTCGAGTTCCTATTGTAGTAATAAAGAGGTGTGCATCTTTTTCGCAATAGTCCCATCCGCCGGGGAACATGAGTGTGCCTGCAAAATCTATTATAATATAATAAATAGTACCTGACCACTGAAATGGTCCTGATACAGCTGCATCTTGAGATTCCTGCAAACCCGGTGTAATGCCCGGCAATCCATGCACGGACAAAGAATTCAGTGAGCCTGTCAGAGGCTGGCCTGAAATCTTTCGGTCCTGGAAAACCGGGTATGGGACTACCGCCGAACAGGATATGGGAAAATCATAGCTCTAACAAAAATGATTTATCAAGCCAACATAATATTGTGCAATTAAGAGCGCATCTATGATATCTATAGTTCCATTACCTGAAAAGTATTTCCGGACAAAACAGGTGTTCCCCAATCATGTGCACGGACTGCCGAATAAAAAATTTTCTAAGTAATCATTACTTTGGTGGTATCATAATGGTAAAAACTAATTGTTGGATCCCAGTCTGTGAAATTCTCCCATACAGGATTGTAATCGGGGTGTGGTGTTACTGTTGGGAAAGGTGTTTCCTGAGGAGTTGTATCAGGTGTTTCCACACCCAGGGGATAGAGGTTCAGGTCGACTATTACCCCGTAGTTTTCGGTAACAGTAAGATGTTCAAGTTCATAATACCCCGGGTGATTGATCTGAAATAAAAAATTATGCGGGTTGGATCGTCATAATTCCAGTAATGTATGGAGACTTTTTTTTCTTTATTAATATCATCTACTGATAGATATGTTTTATACAGGGCAAAACCCCGGGCATACGTGTGAGAATACTCCCCATTCCCATATCCTTTAAAGAAAATATCAGGGGGTCAGTTGTAGATGTAATATCCAGTTCTGTTGGTTCTAAATAGATTTCAAAGGGTTCCGGATATGGCCCGATAGTAAAAGGTGTTTCAGCTACTCCCGAAAAATCACCAAAATATTTGAGTGTAGTTTTCGGGATACCATAACACTCTACCGTAACAAGATAGTCCTGCCCTGTACAGTAAAACACTGTGATAATGAATAACATAATTCCGATACATATTTTTTCATATTTTTCACCTTTTTTTACAAATATTTTATC
>CAZRIQ010000401.1:0-2834 GCA_964600175.1 uncultured Melioribacter sp.
TTTTCCTTATCAAGTGATGTAACAATTTCTAATTCTTCTTCCGTTATTTTTTCTCGAATGTTTTTTAGTTCTTTTAATATTTCCGAAACTGCTTCCCCGGTATTTTCGGATTTAACGGCAGTTGATACTTCGAAACTTGCTGCAGACTGCAGGTAATTAAAGTTTGATCCTGCACCGTAAGTGAACCCTCGTTTTTCACGCAGATTTAGATTAATCCTGCTTGAAAACTGACCGCCTAAAATTGTATTCATAACCTGCAGATTGAAATACTCGTCCGTGTTTCTTCCCCTTGTAATATGCCCGATTCTGATTTCGCTTTGAGCGGCATTTTCTTTGTGAATCAAATATATTTTCTGAGTATTCCTTTTGAGTTTAACCAAAGAATTAGAATTTTTTGAGCCGGGTTTCCAATCTGAAAAATACTTTCGCAGAACTTTAGTCAGTTCGGTTCTATTTGAGTTTCCGACTACAATTAGAGTAGAGTTGTTAGGAGAAAAATATCTTTGGTAAAATGATTTGATGCTATCGAGCTTTATTTCCTTTACGGTTGTTTCGGTTCCTATAACCGGGAATTCGTATTGCGAACCGTTAAAAACAATTTTGTCGAAAGCCGAACTTGCAAGGTACGACGGTTCATCCTTCATCTGTATTATTTTGATCAAACTTTTCTTCTTCTCACGCTCAAAGTCTTGAGTTTCCAATCTTGGTTCAATTAGAATTTTGGAGAGCAGTTCGGTGCCGCGTTCGAAATTTTCAACAAGAGTTAATAAGGAGGTATAAATGAAGTCGTTATCCGAAGAAACATTTATGACTGAACCGAGTTTTTCAATTTCGTTGTTCAACTGCAGTGCGTCATACTCACCGGCGCCTTCATCAATTAATTGTGCAGTTAAGCTGGAGATTCCGTTCAAACCTTTTTCATCATACTTAGAACCTGCAGAGGTCAACATCAGCATTTGTAAAATCGGGAGTTTTTTCTTTTCAACGAAATAAACATTTAGTCCGTTCGCTAATTGAAAAATTTCAATTTCAGGCTGACTGAATTCGATTTCTTTTTCCGGTAAGGGTGGTTTTGTTCTGTCAATTTTTATGTTCATTTTATCCAAAATTATTCATTAGGATAGGTTAGTTAAAAACCGTTGTCCGTAGGACTCCTGTGGAGAAACGGTTATATATTATGAATTGATTTTCGTTAACCCACGACTTAAGTCGTGGGCTACTGAGAAAAGAATAACTTATCAACCGTTTTAACGGTTTACATAAATAAGTCGTCAATTTAAAGATTGTAATCAATATTCTACGCATTTTTATTTTGGAATTACATCCAGTTCTACAAAGTTACTAAGCAAATATTTTTCTGCGACATTGCGAACGTCCTGTGAAGTTACTTTTTCAATTCTTGCAATGTCATTAATAAAAGAATTCGGCTCACCAATGTAAAAATTATAAGCATTCAGTTGGTCTGTAACATTGGATAAGTTCTGTAAAGAATAAATGTAAGTCGATTTCAAAGCATTTTTTGAACGGGAAAGTTCATCTTCCGTAATACTGTTCTTAACAAGTAATTCAATTTCGCTGAATAATTCTTTTTTGATTTCCGAAAGCTGGACTCCCGGTTTAGCCGTTGAAGCAATAATGAACGAGCCGCAAAGTTTACTTGAGTATTGGAATGCAAACACATCTTGACTAATCTGTTTATCGAATAACAATTTTTTGTGGAGTCTTCCGTTTTTCGATCCCGATAGAACATCGGCTAAAATTTCCAAAGCTGTTTCATTTTCGCCGAATACTTTATCTGAATGCCATGCCAGATAAATTCTGGGTAATTGAATATTATCTTTCAGTATTACTTCTTTTGTCTCGGATAAAGTTTCAAAGGAGTGATTTATATTGCCGGCAATTTCTGTCTTTGGAATCTGATCAAAATATTTTTTTACAGATTCAAATGCAGTTTCGTAATTGATATCGCCACCAACAACAAGACAAGCGTTATTAGGGGCATAATAAGTCCCGAAGAAGTTTTTCACTTCTTCCAGTTCAAATTTGGCTATGTCTTCCATCCAACCTATAGTTGGCCAATGATATGGATGCGAAGGCGAATACAGGTTCGAAAATAATTTTTCCCATGAGAGTCCATACGGCTGATTTTCATACCGCTGCCGACGCTCGTTCATCACAACGTCTTTCTGGTTATTCAGTTTTTCTTGAGTCAGTGCCGGCAGAAGAAATCCCATTCTATCGGATTCCAACCAAAGTGCAAGTTCGAGATAATTCGAAGGAAGCGTTTCGTAATAGTTTGTTCGGTCGAGACTCGTTGAACCGTTTAGCGTACCGCCCGATTCCTGTATATACCTGAAATGCCATTCTTTCGGAACGTTCTGAGAACCTTGGAACATCATATGTTCAAACAGATGTGCGAAACCCGTTTTGCCCGGTCTCTCGTTTGCAGAACCGACATTGTACCAGATGTTAACGGAAACAATCGGCAGACTTATGTCTTTATATAAAATTACTTGAAGACCGTTATCAAGAATATGTTTTTGATATTCAACATTAAGTACGTTTTTCATTCATTAGTTCTTTTCGTTAAGTGTGAATTCAATTCTTTCCAATCTCCCGTCAATGTTCGAACGCGGAACAATGTTAAAAATTTTGCAGAGTAGGGGATAGATATCGATATTCCAGAGCGTTCCGGTTTTATAATCTTTCTTAAAGCTTGGTCCGGCAGCAATAAAAATTCCATGCATATCTAATTCATGATTGTCGTAACCGTGATTTCCTTTTTCTGTAAGTAACCAATTCGATTTATCGCCTCTGATCAAGGACCAACCTAG
>CAZRIQ010000402.1:0-2827 GCA_964600175.1 uncultured Melioribacter sp.
GGTTTAGGCAACGCGAAGGTTCACACCGTTGAACACGTTCTTGCCTCAGTTGTCGGTCTTCAAATCGATAATATTATTATCGAACTTAACGGTATTGAACCTCCCGTAGGCGACGGAAGTGCAATGCCTTACGTCGAAAAATTACTGGAAGCGGATTTTGTTACCCAAGAAGCTCCGAAAGATTATCTTCATATAGACCAAACTGTTTTATTCCACAACGAAGAAGAACAAGTCGATATTGTTGCCCTTCCCTTCGACGGATATAGAATTTCTTTAATGGTAGATTATCAAAACCCCGCACTTGGAAGTCAGCATACAGGCTTATTCGATTTGGAAAAAGAATTCGTTTCCGAGTTTGCTTCGGCTCGAACATTCTGCTTTCTCAGCGAAGTAGAAATGCTCGCAGAAAAAGGTTTGATTAAGGGCGGAAACTTTGATAATGCCATTGTCATTGTTGATCATACTTTTAATGAAGAGGGATTAAAGAAACTTCAGAAAAAATTAAATCTAAATACCCCGTTTAATGTCGGTTCAACCGGAATTCTTAACGATAAAAAACTTCGTTTCAGAAACGAACCCGCACGTCACAAACTACTCGATATGCTCGGCGACCTGGCATTGATAGGCGTTCCGATAAAAGCACAGGTACTTGCAGCGCGTCCCGGTCACAAAGCAAACGTTGAGTTTGCGAAAAAGATCCGTGCACTTTACCAGCAAAGAAAGCTGGTTCGTAAATACCAGATCGTCAAGAAAGAAGGCGTTGTATTTGATGTAAACGCAATAAAAAGAATTCTTCCCCACCGCTATCCGTTTCTTATGGTTGATAAAATTGTAGAACTTGAACTCGAGAAGAAAGTAGTAGGAGTAAAATCGGTAACTGCAAACGAACCTTTTTTCCAGGGTCATTTTCCCGGGCAACCGATAATGCCGGGTGTTCTAATTTTAGAAGCAATGGCTCAAGTCGGTGGAATTTTACTTCTTAATAATACCTTCGACCCGCAGAATAAACTTGTTTATTTCATGAGCATCAATAATGCGAAATTTAGAAAACCTGTTGTACCGGGCGACCAGCTGATTTTGGAAGCCGAGATATTAAACAAAAAGAGCAGGTACTATTCCATCAAAGGAACTGCTTATGTTGAAAACAACGTAGTGGCGGAAGCCGAATTTATGGCTGCACTCGTTGACAAAGAGGACAGCAAACAAAATCAGAATTCATAGATGACGAAAATCCATCCTACTGCAATCGTAAGCTCAAAAGCAAAGATAGGAGAAAATGTCGAGGTCAATCCTTATGCCATTATTCATGACGATGTTGAGATAGGGAATGAATGCGAAGTCGGTCCGAATGCGGTGGTTTACGACGGTGCCCGCATAGGAAACGGAGTCAGAATTTTTCAAAGTGCTTCTATTTCAAATGTCCCTCAAGATTTGAAATTTGATCCGAGAGAAAAAACTTTTTTATATATAGACGACAATTCAATAATTAGAGAGTTCACAGCACTTCACCGCGGAACCACATCCGGTAAGACAACGATAGGCAAAAGTACTTTAATCATGGCGTATTCCCATATCGCACATGATTGTCAAGTTGGAAACAACTGTATTATTGTCAACAGTGCTCAGCTTGGCGGGCATGTAACTATTGAAGATTGGGCAATAGTTGGCGGTTTAGTTGCGGTACATCAATTCTGTAAGATCGGTCAGCATACTTTGATCGGTGCGGGTTTTAAAGTGACCGTAGATATCCCACCTTATGTATTAGCGGGGAGAGAGCCTTTGCGGTACGAGGGATTAAATGTTGTTGGACTTAGGAGAAGGGGCTTCACTACGGAAGATATAAACACGCTGAAAAAAGCTTACGAAATCTTTTATAACTCCGGGCTGAGTTTTACCGAGGTAAAAGAAAAACTTCGGAACGAATACCCTGATCATCCACTCGTAAAAAATATTGTCGCATTCCTCGATAACAGTAAAAGAGGCATTTTAAGAAAATGAATTGGCACCTGGTTGAAACGGGTTCAAATCGCGGCAAATTCAATATGGACTTTGATTTGGAACTTGCGAGCGAATATTCCGGCGACGATGCTTATTTCCGTCTGTATAGATGGGCGCCGTATTGCATTTCTCTTGGTGCAAATCAAAATTTTTCCGATATCAATATTATAAAAGCTGAAACAGATGGAATAGATGTAGTAAAACGACCGACCGGAGGTAGGGCAATTCTTCATGCTGAAGAGTTGACTTACTCGGTTATCATGCCGCTTAACAAATGCTTTAGCCCGAAAGAAATTTACTCTGAAGTCTCGAAAAGTTTAATTAAAGGTTTTGCGATTTACAACCCGCTTTTATCACACGCCGAACTCGAAACTTCACAGCCGAACTTCCCTTCTTTGCTGAATCAGCCGGCAGGAACTCTTTGTTTTGCAAGTACGGCAAAAAGCGAAGTAAAATATAACGGTAAAAAACTCATAGGCAGCGCACAAAGAAAATATGAAAAAGCTGTTCTTCAACATGGCTCAATTTTATGTGGAAAATTTCATAGAAATCTGCCTGAGTTTTTAAATTATGATAAAGAAAAGATAGATTTGCTAAAAGGAAATTTAGATCAAAAAACAATTGAACTTAGTTCAATACTGAACCGAGAAATAGACCCGTTTATACTTGAGGATCATTTAATCAAAGGATTTGAAGAAACATGGAATACTGGTTTTGAAATCCTTCATAAAGAGGATATAAAAATATGAGTTCATATGGTGATTTTAGAAAAATTACAACAAAAACATTGCAGGTGCTGAAAGAAAAAGGAGTTAAAATTTCCGTATTA
>CAZRIQ010000403.1:0-2823 GCA_964600175.1 uncultured Melioribacter sp.
TCCGGAAGGCGTATTAACCGGCTCGGCTCGATTATCACAGGAAGCGAAAAACGATGAAGAACAATTATTGCGTCAACAGGAAGTTGAACGCAAACAATTTGGATTAGAACTTAAACGTGCAGCAACCGAAGCTAATATTGTTGTTTTACGATCTGAGTTTAAAGCGGAAGAATCGGAAACACTCAAGATTATTGAGATGGAAAAAGCAAAAACCGAAAGGTTCGCTCAAGTTCAGAAAAAAATGGCTGAAAGTAGAAAGGCGGATAAATTCATAAAAAAAAGTAGAACCAGTAAAAAAAGTTAAATAAACTTTTTTGTGGACGCTAAATAGGCGTTTTTGAAAACTATTCGGTGAAAAGAAAAACCAACCAAAGCAGCGAGCAATAGATAGGTTTTGCGTTTGTATGTTGTCAGGCAGGCTCCAAAAACCGTCATCGCTTTCAGCGATCTTAAATTAAATTGTGAAGACCAATATCGTATGCAATCACAATACTTATGTATGCAGTTAACTAGCAGAATTCTATTTTTTTTTGAATTTTTCTTATTTTGGTGCAATTATTGGTGTGTCTTATGGAAACCAATACATGAAAAAAATCCAAGTACTCCTTATTGAAGATAATAGACTTTTGCGTAATGGTATTGCATCAATGCTCAAAAAGCAGCCTGATATGCATGTAGTTGCTACTGTTGGTAATGGGGAAAACATACTTCAGATGCTGGGCAAGCACAAGCCAAATATCGTGCTTCTCGATCTCGGTTTACGAAATCAAAACAGTTTGCAAATTGTAAAATTGACTAAGCAGCATTTTCGGGAAATCAAAGTAATAGCGATGGATCTTATACCTCTTCAGGCAGATGTTTTCGAATTTGTACAAGCAGGAGTGTCAGGATTTATTCTCAAGAATGCAACAATTAAAGATTTTCTAAAAACCATTAGATTGGTTTTTCAAGGAACCCAAGTTTTACCGCCACACTTGACCGGATCGCTTTTCTCGCAGATTGTAGAGCATGCCCTTAACGAACCAAAATCCTCTAAACTGATTGAATCGATACGAATGACAAAACGAGAGCGGCAGGTAATCGAATTGATTGCCGCTGGTTCTACCAATAAAGAGATCGCACAAAAACTTCATCTTTCAACTTACACAGTAAAGAGCCATGTCCATAACATTCTTGAAAAACTAACGCTTCATACACGCGTCCAAATCGCCTATTACGCTAGTATAACTGAGACATATAAAACTGCAATCGAAACAACCTCACTGATAGGCGAATAATTTTCTTTAACCTTCCCACCCGAAAGATGTAGCTCCTTTTTCATCCCTTTGACCGATTGAACTTACGATCTAATTAGTTGCATCTTGATTCAGGTGTTAAGTAAAGTAGGTTGTTAAAAAAGAAATAAGGTGAATCTGCTTGAAATACATTACATCAATAATGATTGGACTTTTTATCCTAATCTCTTTCAAAGAGTCTTTGGCTCAACCGCACCAATTTGGACTAGGTGCAAGCATTGGTGAACCGATCGGTGTAAACGCAAAATTATGGATCGCACCCACTAATGCATTGGATTTTGGTTTCGGCTGGTCAATAGGCGGTGATCGTATCGGTCTATCCAATGGTTGTTATAACGGCGAAAGCCGCTTTCACTTTCATTTTGATTATCTTTTACATTTTTTTGATGCGGTTGGTTCGACTGAACAATATCCGATTTATTACGGTATCGGCGGTAGATTCAATACTGGCGGCGGATATTACAATTCTCTCGCTGTTCGCTTCGTAGCAGGCATTGCCTGGATGCCGCGCGAAACACCTCTTGATTTATTTATTGAATTTGTTCCGTCGCTGCAGTTAACCTCCGAACCAGGATGGACAATTGATTCCGCATTAGGTGCAAGATACTTTTTTTAATTGAGGATAATACTATGAAAAAAATCAGATTGCTGTTAATTGAAGATAACCGTCTACTACGGGATGGAATTTTTTCAATTCTTAAACAACATAAGGATATCGTTATAATCGCCGCATCCGGGGACGAAAAGAATACACTTCTCAAAATCCAAAAGTTAAAACCAAATGTTATTCTTTTGGATTTGGGGTTGCGAAGTCAAAACAGTTTACACGTGGTGGAAATAGTGAAAAAAGAATTCACTGAAGCAAAAATTATTGTGATGGATCTCGTGCCCGTTCAAGCCGATATACTTCAGTATGTAAAAGCGGGCGCCAACGGATTCATCCTTAAAGATGCATCGCTTCACGATTTTTTAATAACAATACGTTCGGTAGCAGAAGGGTCTACCGTACTTCCGCCCCTCTTAGTTGATTCCCTTTTTTCCCAGATTGTTGAACACGCGGTTAGAGAAGGTAAAACCAAACTTAAAGAATCAGTCCGGATGACAAAACGCGAAAAGGAGATTATAGGATTACTCGGTGAAGGTATGAGCAACAAAGAGATAGGTCAAAGAATTCATGTTTCGACTTATACGGTTAAATGCCATATTCACAACATTATGGAAAAACTTGCACTGCACACAAGGTTGGAAATTGCAAATTATTCTTACACCGGTGAAACTCTTAAAACAATTTCAAATAGTATTTCAATGGTCAACAATTAGTTAACAATCGTTGTTTGTTCCAACAGTAGTTGGATGTAACAACAAAATAAAAAAAGGAAAAACATCATGCGTTATTTTTTAGTATTAATCGTCGCCTTGTTCTTGGCGAGTGCTTCGAGCACTTTAAATGCACAAGTAAGTTTAAGAATCAGCTTTAATTTAGACAGCCAGCCGGCTTGGGGTCCCACCGGTTATGATTATGTCGAAT
>CAZRIQ010000404.1:0-2818 GCA_964600175.1 uncultured Melioribacter sp.
TTATGTTGTACAAAGAAAAACCGTTAACGGAAGCTTTTTAGATGTTGCTACCGTTGCACCTCGATCCGACAAAAATTATGAATATACCGATGCTTCAGCTTACAAGGATTCGGATGTCCTATACGTGTACCGTCTCAAAATTGTAAATAACGATGGCTCTGATCCATCATATTCTTGGGAAGTATCCGTTCCTCATAACGTTTCCAGCGTTAAAAGAACATGGGGAAGTATTAAAGCATTATTCAGGTAAAATTATTTCTTTTCGCTTTCTTACCTTAAATTTCTACCTCAAATTACTAATGACATTCAATGATCAAAACTAATCTTACTATTTATTTAGCTTCGAAGTCCCCGAGACGGAGAAAGTTATTCAGTCAGTTGGGTATAAAGTTTAAAACATTTTCTGTTTATACCGATGAACTTTTTCTTGACGGTGAGCATCCTATTCAAACCGTTAAAAGAATCGCAAGTGAAAAAATGAATGTTGCTTCTCAGGCTGTAGATAAAGGAATTATTATTACTGCCGACACAATAGTAGTGATCAATAGAAAGATAATTGGCAAGCCAAGAAATGAAAAAGATGCACTTCGAATCCTGAAAAAACTTAGTGGTAAAACTCATACCGTTTTTACGGGATTTGTAATTTTGAATAAAAAAACGAACAAAAAAGTAATCGATTACGAAATGACGAAAGTAACCTTTAGAAAACTATCTGAGAAAGAAATCAAAGATTATATTAAGACCGGTAGTCCGATGGATAAAGCGGGTGCCTATGGAATTCAAGACGATTACGGTGCCGTTTTCGTTAAGAAAATTGAGGGCTGCTATAACAACATTGTCGGGCTGCCTTTGACCAAGATTCATGAATCCCTATTAAAAGTCATTTCTTAAGTCCCTTCGAATCCGTCTTTTCCCAACAGGTAACATTTAATATTTATTTATCCCGCTTGCAAAATATTTTTTAGTTTTGCATTGTTTTGTTTAATTTTCAGCCCTGCATTTTTAAGAAATGATAAGTAGGAATTTCGACATATGCAAATAAAGTGTTCAGAGTGTGTAAAAGAGATTGTTAAAAATATAAACTGAGTTTAGGGGAAGTTCGAATCTTTAGACTTATATATCCTTGATTTTAGTGCGGTCTGTTAGTATTTTGGAAAAAATTAAAAAACTTTTGGAGGTAAGTCATGGCTGAAGATAATGGAATTGGAAAAGGTATTGTAATCGGATTTTTGACCGGAGCTGCAGTTGGCTCGTTGCTTGGTCTTTTGTTTGCGCCAAAGTCCGGTACTGAATTGAGAAGCGAGATTCGTCATAGGGGACAAGATTTCCTTGAAGATGCCGATGATTATATTGAGCAGGCAAAAGATAAAGCTTCTCAATTAATCAATGAAGGGAAGAAAAAGTCCGAAAAATTAGTTACCGATGCCAAGGTGAAAGTCGATCAGTTGTTATCCGAAGCGGAAAAAATATTGGATGATGCTAAAGATAAAACCGGCACTGCATACGAGAGCGGCAAAGCTAAAGTTGAAAAAGAAGGCGACAAATTAAAAACAGCTGTTAAAGCCGGTATCGACGCTTACAAAACAGAAAAAAAATCTTGATATATGAACTTAGTTGATATCTTTTTAATTATTCTTATAGTATGCGCATCCTTATTGTGTATATTCTTAATTTTATACCTGAGGAAGATTGTCGTCAAAATTGAAGAAATGCAAAGGGATATCCACACCATTGTGGATGACACCCGTCCTGTTCTAACTAACCTTAGCGAAACGACAGGAAGGGTGAATAAAATAGTTTCAGATGTTGAAGATTACTGGAAAGAACTAGATCATTCCATCCAAAATCTAAGAAACAAAGTCACAGACATCACATCATTTAAGAAATTCCGAGATAAGGACAATCCAGCAAAAAACCTTGTAAAAAATTTAAGAGCATTGATAAAAGGGATTTCCTCTTTTTGGCAGGAGTATAAAAGCTAGTAATTCAAATGCAGTTCACTTACTAAGGAGAGAATAACTTGAAAGAGTACAACCCAGAAAACATTCGTAATATTGCCTTGATTGGTCACGGTGGAAGCGGAAAAACTATTATTGCAGAAAATTTATTATTTGTCTCCGGAGAAATAAATAGAATCGGCAAAATTGAAGAAGGGAATACGGTTTCGGATTTCAACCAAAATGAAATTGAAAGACAAATTTCTATTGCCGCAACCCCGCTTCATCTTGAGTGGAATAACGCGAAAATAAACATTCTCGATACTCCCGGTTTTCCGGATTTTATAGGACAGGTGATTAGTTGTTTACACGTTGCGGATTTAGCAGTCAGTGTAATAAAAAGTGCTGAGGGTATTGAAGTAGGAACCGAATTGACATGGGATTCGGTTAAAAAGAATAGTTTGCCTGCAGCAGTCATTATTAATAAGGTTGATAATGAACATTCGACTTTCTTCAAAGCTTTTGAAACTGCTAAAGAGAGACTCAGTTCCGATGCAGTAATAGTTTCATTTCCATCTCAAGAAGGATTGAATTTTAATGCGGTTGTCGATCTAATCAAGATGAAATTAGTTACTTACGGAGATTCGGGTTCCAAGAGTATTTCCGATTCTGATATACCTGATAACTTGAAAGAACAAGCATCAAAACTAAGAGAAGAGTTGATTGAAAAAGCTTTATCTTTGGCAAATAGGCCTTCGTTGGTTTGGTATGTTGATCAGGCCCTTAATGTAGCTGAGAGTATCAGGCTTGAGTCTAGGATAAATTATAAATATACCGAATTGATTAAAGGGATAAATGGATATATCAAATTTATTAATAAC
>CAZRIQ010000405.1:0-2794 GCA_964600175.1 uncultured Melioribacter sp.
GGCGTGTTCTTTAAATCAAAATGTGGAAATTATGGTAAATAGAGAAACTCTAAAAAAAATTAAACTCGTAATTCTCGATTTGGATGGAACGCTGATCAATGATAAAGGAAAAATTGGAAGAACAACAAAGTCATTGATCAAAAAATTAAGCAGGTTCAACGTAACGTTTTCAATTGCAACGGGCAGACTATTAAGTGCCGCAATCGCTTATGCCGATGAATTGAATATAGATGTTCCGTTAATTACTCTCGACGGAACTTTGATTAAAGGACGCAGAGATGAAGAACCGTTGTTTGAATCCTATATCCGTGAAAGAAACATAAGACGGGCAATTTCTTTAGCCAAAAGGTATAATATTAAAATTGTTCTTTGTCGGGATGACGCTATTCTATATACAAAAGAAAATGAGATGATTACCCAGATGCTGGATAAGTTCGGGGCTGTCTATAAATCTGTTTCTACTTACGAAGCGCACTTTGATAAAGTTCTTGAAATTGTATTTGTTCACGACCAGCTGGAATTGATAAAAAAGATTGTCAATAAAATGTCTGTTCCGTTTGTTTTCGGGTTATACAACAACTATTATAAATCTCAAAGAAACGGCGGTTATTATTATCTCGAATTACGAAGGATGGGTGCTACAAAGGCGAAAGGAATAAAAAGATTGGCAAAATATATTCGTGTTGAAATTTCAAAAACTGCAGTAATAGGTGACTGGTATAACGATAAGTCTATGTTTGAAACCGACGCTCTTAAAGTTGCAGTTGCAAATGCAGTCCCGGAGCTGAAACGGATGGCGGATATTGTGACTAAAAAAGATAACAACAACGAAGGTACTGCGGAATTTCTTGAATTACTTTTAAAAGCTAAACAGTCGCATGATTAGTTTTGAAAGAAAATCCAAGCTGAAGACGAGTCTGCGCATAAAACTTCTTATAGTTTTTGTGCTAATCATGTTGATCGTTTTGATGTTTCCCAAGGGAGAATCGATCGAATCCGATGTAACCGTCGGGTCAATATGGATTCAGGACGATTTAATAGCTTCCAGAACGTTTGAAATTCTTAAGGATCCCGAAACATATGAGCGCGAAAGAAACGAAGCTGCTGCTAACGTTAACCCGATTTATTTGCATGATAATAACATTTCCATGAAGACTATCGATTCGGTAAAGGAATTCAATAAATCTTTAATCAAATATATTGATGAAAGTAATAGGTCAAGAAACAAAGATTCTGTAAACCCCACGTTCTTAAGTGAAGAGTCCTTTTCTGTTTTTGCTCAATTAAGAAAAAGAGAAAATTTATTATCGAATAGGGGAAAGAAATCGTTAACAGAGGCACTCAATTTTATTGAAGACATTATAAAAAGAATTTACCAGCGGGGATATTTAAGTCAGACTTATGATGAAATTTCTAAAGACAGTATTGCGGTCCGTGAAGGGAAGTTTGAAAGACTGGTTCCAAAGAGAATTTACCTCGATAGAAACTCCTTAAATGATTTTATCGATCTCTACATTAGGAACAATTTCGGGAACGACACGAATATAAATAATGCAATTACGGAATACCTCTATCATTTCATTAAACCGAACATAATTTACAGCGCTGAATTAACTACAATTGCTGTTCAAAATGCTAAGGACAAGGTTTCCCGGAACGTCGGAATCGTTAATGAGAATGAAAGAATAGTTGCTAAACACGACCGTATCACGCCGGCAATCAAACAGAAGATCGATTCATACAGAGTTGCCAAAGGAGAGGAAATCGGCTTTTGGGGTCGATTTGCTCAAAACCTCGGGAAGTTCATCCATATACTAATCATATTATCTCTATTCATCATTTACATCTTCCTGTTTAGAAAGCGATTGTATAACGATAATTATAAACTACTGCTCATAGCAATAATAATTGTGTTTATAAGTTTTCTTGCGTTTATAATTTACCAACTCAATGTGAAAGCACCGGTAGAATTTTTAGTCTTGGTACCGGTTGCGTCTATGCTCCTTACAATAATTTTCGATTCGAGAGTCGGTTTTTACGGAACGGTTGTAGTGGCGTTAATATGCGGAGGTTTGAGGGGCAACGATTATGTTTTTGCGGTTACAAATATTATTGCCGGCGGTTTGGCAGCTTATACTGTACGGGATATCAAAAATAGAACACAGATTTTCAGATCGTTCCTGTTCATTTTGATCGGTTATGTTATAAGTATTGTTGCATTCGGGCTGGAGCGATTTGAATCTGTTGAATCGATGCTTGTCAGCAGTGCCTTTGCGGCGTCGGGTGCGTTAATGAGTCCCGTGTTTACATATGGACTGATTATCTTTGTTGAAAAGATCTTTAAAATTACTACTGATCTTACATTGCTTGAACTTACCGATTTCAACAGGCCCTTATTAAAGGAATTAGCCAAATCTGCGCCCGGCACATTCACTCACTCTATGACTATGGGAACTCTTGTCGAAAGTGCTGCAGAAGCAATTGGCGCTAATCCAATACTTGCAAGAGTCGGCGCATATTACCATGATATCGGCAAGACGCTTAATCCCGCAAGTTTTGTCGAGAATCAACTTGATAATAAAAATGTGCATGAAAATTTATCGCCGGAAAAAAGCGTCCAAATTATTTTGGATCATGTTAAAAAAGGAATTCAATTAGCTGAAGATGAAGGTCTACCCCAAGAGATTATTAACTTTATCCCAACGCACCACGGAACAATGGCAATTTCTTTCTTCTATGAAAAAGCGAAAAAGTTGTACGGGGAAGATAAAGTGGACATAAACGATTATAGGTA
>CAZRIQ010000406.1:0-2793 GCA_964600175.1 uncultured Melioribacter sp.
TTCATTACTTTTTTTCTTCTTTCGATGCAGCGCTGAGACAATTGTTTAACCGCTTCAGTATATGCTGCAGATGACTTTAGTAATTTGGTTTGCGGAGAGATCCCTTTATCTTTGAAATATATCAAGTACTTTGTCTGTGAAAAGGTATTGACGGATAAAAAGCACACGGCAAAGAAAACGTAAAGGATTTTCTTCATCATTATCCTTACTAAATTGATGATAAAAAAATTTAAAAATATTTCTTAAGTCAATGGACTAATTTTGCGATTCTTCCGATGCGAACCGAACCAAGCAGTTTGAAAATATCCGCAAAAGGAATGGAAGGATCCCATGACCAATAAATCATGAGTGCTTCCCCAATTATTTTATCACGCGGAACAAATCCCCAAAATCTGCTGTCGGCACTATCGTCTCTGTTATCGCCCATCATAAAATAATAATCTTGTTTTATAGTATAACTTTCGGCGGGTTTGCCATCGATATAAACTTTTCCACCGTCAACCGAAACTACGTTCCGTCCGTAACTTCTGTTAATCAAAGTGCGGTATGTCTCAATGTTTTCGCGTGAAAGACGAATCATCTCGCCTTTTTTAGGAATTATTAGCGGACCGTAATTATCCTCATTCCAGCCGCTTCCCATTGGAAATGTTCTTGGGTTGGGTCTGCCTCTCGGCAAAATATATGAATTTAGGTATTGGATATGCGATGGTATCGACATCTGTTTCCCGTTCACAAAGACCACTTTATTTCTGACTTCAACGGTATCGCCGGGGCAGCCGACACATCTTTTCACATAATTCATAAGTTCGATTGGATACAATTGATCTCTATGCCCGGGAAATTCAAAAACTACAATGTCGCCTCTTTCAGGTTCACGGACTGCAGGTAATTGAAAATACGGAAGTTCAACATCCGTGAACGGAATACTTCTCGGTGAAGAAGATCCGTAGATAAATTTGTTTACAAAAAGAAAATCTCCGACAAGAATTGTCTTTTCCATTGAACCCGTTGGAACCCTAGACGTTTCTATAACGAAGGTTTTCAACAAAAATGCAGCTATAACTGCAAAAATTAAACTCTTGATAAACTCCCATCTCTTTTCCTTCGGTGTTTTAGGAAGCTTCTTTTTGTTTTCTTCCTGGTTCTTATTTTCTACAGCCATTTTTTCCCTTTTAATTAATCTTCAATTTGTAGAACCGCTAAAAATGCTTCTTGAGGAATTTCAACATTTCCTACTTGCTTCATTCTTCGTTTACCTTCCTTTTGTTTCTCAAGCAGTTTCCTTTTTCTTGTTATATCGCCGCCGTAACATTTCGCCAAAACATTTTTTCTAAGTGCTTTTATATTTGTCCTTGCGATGACTTTATTCCCTATTGCCGCTTGAACCGCAATCTCAAACAACTGGCGCGGAATTAATTCCTTCAACTTAGAAGTAACTTTCCTGCCCCAGTCGAAAGCTTTCTTTTCGTGCACAATAATTGAAAGAGCATCTACCTTTTCATTGTTCAGCATAATATCAAGTTTGATAAGGTCAGATTCTCTATATTCAATGAATTCATAATCGAAAGAAGCATAACCGCGTGAAATGGATTTCAATTTATCATAAAAATCGAAAATAATCTCCGAAAGAGGAAATTCAAATTCAAGGTCCGCCCTCGTTGGATCGATGTACGTAGTATTTATATATACACCTCTTTTTTCAATTGCAAGCTGCATTAAGTTCCCGACATATTCGCTTGGAGTAACAATTTGTGCTTTCACAAACGGTTCTTCAACGCGGTCAATATCGCCTGCAGGGGGCATTTCAGCCGGATTATCCACCGTTATCTTCTCACCTTTCTTGTTGAATGCCCAATATTCAACGTTCGGAAGCGTTGTTACAATAGTTTGATCGAACTCCCTCTCAAGTCTTTCTTGAACGATCTCCATGTGAAGCATCCCCAGAAAACCGCATCTGAATCCAAAACCAAGAGCAGCAGAAGTTTCCGGTGAAAACATTAATGCGGAATCGTTTAATCTATATTTATCAAGTGCTTCGCGCAAATCTTCAAAATCATCCGAGTCCGTAGGATACAACCCGCTGTAGACCATTGGCTTAATTTCTTTGTAACCCGGCAGCGGTTTCGCCGTACTGTTTTTTGTGTGCGTCACCGTATCGCCGACTTTCGTATCGTGAACATCTTTTATCCCGGCTATCAAATAACCTGCATCTCCCGCTTTTAATTCGCCGGTTTTAATTCTTCCCAACCTCAGTATTCCAATTTCTTCAGCGAGATAATCATTATTGTTTGAAAAAAATCTTATATGATCTTTCTCTTTTATTATACCGTTGAACACACGGATGTAAGCAACAGCGCCCCTGTACGGATCGAAAACAGAATCGAATATTAGCGCTTGAAGAGGAGCGTTCTCATCGCCTTTCGGCGGCGGGATTTTCTGTACAATCGCTTCGAGGATTTCATCAATTCCTTGCCTTGTTTTTGCGCTAGCCAAAATTATATCAGAATCTTTGCAGCCAATCAAATCAACTATTTGATGCTTAACAGTATCGATCATAGCACTCGGCAAATCGATCTTATTTACAACAGGAATGATTTCCAATCCCGCATCGATTGCCATATACAAATTGCTGATGGTCTGGGCTTCAACTCCCTGTGCTGCATCAACAATTAAAATCGCCCCTTCGCATGCGGCAAGCGACCTTGAAACTTCATAAGAAAAATCAACGTGACCGGGAGTGTCTATCAAATTCAAAGTGTAGGTAATATTATCCTTAGCCGGATACTTCATCTG
>CAZRIQ010000407.1:0-2787 GCA_964600175.1 uncultured Melioribacter sp.
TTTAAGCGAAAAGGTTGATCCCGAAACCAGTGAAAATACGAGCAACTACAAGATTGATGATATTCAGGTACTGAACGCGCGGCTCAATTCATCACGGGAATCTGTATCTTTGGAAACATCTCCACACACGGAGGGTCAGGCTTATGTGCTTGTGATAAACGGTGTAAAAGATGCGTCGAGTGCAGGCAATGAAATTCTGGCGAATACAAAATATACTTATGTTTATGAATCCGAAGCAGGAAAAACGGGCCCAACGATTGTTGAGGTTTTTGCTAAAACTGCCACACAGTTGATTGTGACTTTTAGCAAGGATGTGGAGCCAGCGAGTGCTACAGATTTGGATCACTATACAATTAATAATGGTGCAACTATCAGTAATGTCACGCTTGCCGATGATAATAAAACCTTAACAATAGAAACCTCGCTTTTACAGGCGCAAACGGTCTATACGTTGACAGTAAATCATGTGTTAGATGCGACACCGGATAAAAATCCTATTTTGCCGAATAGCACTTATAATTTCGTATTTGAAGGCGCAGATACCATTGGCCCACTGATTAGTCTGGTCAAGCCGGTTGATGCGGAAAATATAGATGTATTGTTCAACGAAAGGGTGGGACAAGAAGAGGCAGAAAAAGTTGGAAACTATTCCATAAACAGCGACATTAGCATTTTGCAGGCACGTTTGGATGGTTCTCATCGCGTTGTACATCTTCACACAACACCGCATGCTCCCAATAAACTTTATATATTAATGGTGAGCAACATAAAAGATGAAAGCTTAGAGCAAAATCCTATCCAGCCGAATTCAAGTTATTCTTACCTATATGAACCACCAGACAATTTGGCACCAACGATAGCGATGGTTCGTGTTGTTGATGCGGAAAAATTGGAAATTGCTTATAGTGAACCGGTAGACAAAGGTTCGGCGACGGACATAAGAAATTACAAACTCAATAATGATGCGGTGGTTCTGTCTGCTGCATTAGGCAGTGCAAAAAATATTGTAGAACTGTCAATCTCAACTCTCGACCCGGGCAAAGTATATATTCTCATGGTCAATAATATATACGACCTCGACGGTAATCGAATTGCTTACAATAGTTCTTATGCTTTTACTTATGGAAATTTAATGCTCGTCGAAGGACCGAGCGTCAATGCTGTTCAGAGCGTCAGCGAAACGGAACTGAGAGTCTCTTTTAATACAAAAATAGATAAAAATACGGCTGAGCAAATTTCGAATTATACAATCCAGAGTGGCGTTACTGTTAAGAGCGCTGAACTGGATACTTCGAAAAAAGTGGTTCTTTTGAAAACGACATTGCATGAAGTTGGCAAGATTTATGTTCTGCTAGTGAAAAATGTCGGGCGCTACGACGATCCGTCTAAACGAATTCAAACCAATGTACCTTTTTTCTACCTATACAGTGGTACAGATGATTCCGCACCGCGAGTTAATAAAGTTGAAATAATAGGCGAAACGCTTGTAAAGGTGATTTTTAGCAAACCGGTTGATCGCCTCTCAGCAGAAAACAGGCACAGCTATAATATCAGCGCTGGCGTTACGGTATTGACGGCTGAGCTGGATTTGGCTGGTACAACCGTAATGTTGGAAACGTCGCGCCATCTTGCTGGTGTGGTTTATACTTTGAGTGTGTACGGCATCAAAAGTAAAAGCTCACTAGGAAGCGCTTCAATTGTTGAGGATTCCTATGCTTATGCTTATCTCCCGGCCCTTCAGGTCACCATTGAAGGCGAGGCGGAAACCGGCGTTTCATTCCTTGATGTAGGAAAAGAATATTATCTCGATCGCAACTATGTAGTTACAGATATTCCTAACGAGCTTTTGCATGTACGGATGATTATGACGACCAACTATGAGAGGGATAATTCAGACACACGCTTTCTCACGCTTCAACTCAGCCAGGCAGCTTTTGTATATGTAGCTTACGATTCGCGCGCGACATCCGTGCCCAACTGGCTGCACAGTAAATTTAATAAAACGAACTTGAATATCAGCGTTACGGACCAAGCAGAAAGACTGGAACTTTGGCAGGGCTACTTTCCGGCGGGAAAATTGATACTTGGCGGTAATCGGTCAGCCGGTTCCCGCGATGCGAGAAGCATGTATATTGTGTTAATACAGGAACCTTCTTTTGCCAATGATCCGGGCGGCATGCTGGAAGGAACTTTGGATGGTGGCAATGTGTTACCTGAAACTGTGGTTCTTAATCAGAACTATCCGAATCCTTTTAATCCGACAACAACGATTCGTTTTGCTCTGCCCGTCGAAAAACAAGTTCGACTTGTCGTTTATAATTTATTAGGAAGAGAAGTTATCACGCTTTACGATGCATCGGCAGATGCAGGTTCGCATCAGGTAGTTTGGAATGGTATGGATGCAACAGGCACGCCGGTAGCGGCTGGTGTTTACTTTTATCGGCTTGAGGTCTGGGAAAACGGCGAGAGGAACGGATTTGCTTTCAAGGAAAATTACTTGACGCATATCGGAAAGATGACTTTTCTAAAATAGACTTGAATTTCCTCCTCCCTCAAAAGCCCTGGATAATAATTCTGATCCGGGGCTTTTTTTGTGCTTCGTTTGTTGTTCTTGCGGATAATTTAAATTTTTGTATATTTATAAAAATTCTTGGATAGATATTTAGGTAGATCACGCAGCGAATGCTGGAATTTTATGACTTAGGAACGCCAATTAAATAACTTACGCATTTGATGACGATTGTGGAACAGCTCTATAATTCCAATTTGGTAGAAAATCATCAAAAA
>CAZRIQ010000408.1:0-2785 GCA_964600175.1 uncultured Melioribacter sp.
TCTTTGTTAAAAGATCACAAACTTCGTCAATGTTAACAGGTATTTCAGGAACCAAAATAATATCGGCACCGCCAGCCATACCGGCATGAACTGCAATCCAACCTGCATGTCTACCCATTACTTCAACAACAATAACCCTGTTGTGAGATTCCGCAGTCGTGTGAAGTCTGTCAATTGCTTCGGTTGCAATATTTACAGCAGTATCAAATCCAAATGTATAATCTGTTGCGTATAAGTCATTATCAATTGTTTTTGGTACACCAACAACTTTTACTCCGGCTTTAAACAACTTTGCCGCCACACCTAAAGTATCTTCCCCGCCAATAGCACAAATACAATCAATGCCTGCCTCGGCTAAATTTTCTTTTACAATTTTTTCACCGTTTTCCACTTTATAAACATTCGTTCTGGAAGTTGAGAGAATTGTACCTCCGCGGTGAAGAATTCCGGAAACAGAATCAATATCCAGTTGAACAAAGTTTTTCTCCAACAATCCCCTCCATCCTTCCTTAATACCAACACATTCATACCCGAGTGCAATAGATTTACGAACAACTGCTCTTATCACAGCATTGAGACCGGGGCAATCTCCGCCACCAGTTAAGATACCGATTTTCATATTGTTCCTCCAAGTTTCATAAGTTTGAATTCAAGACGTTAATTTATATTAACAAAAAAACATCACTTTACTTAACAAACAAATGGATCCGAGCTCAACTATAATAATTTAAGATTGGCAAATTTTATGAGTAGTTGTTTGGTTCCATGCTCTTCAAATGCAATTGTAACTCTACTCATATCGCCTGAACCGGTTATCTGAAGAACTTTACCGGTTCCAAAAATTTCATGAACAACCCTGCTGCCTACTCTAAACGAACGTCTTTCCTGGTCAAAATCGTCATAACCTTCCTGGTAGAACTCATCGTAATAACCTTTTCTTCTCCTTCCGGATTTTCTGCCGGAAGTCCCGTTTAATTCCTGATAAGTTGAGGGATCAAGTTCTTCAAGAAATCTTGATCTACTCTGATATGCAACTTCACCGAATCGATATCTTGATCTTGCATACGTAACAAATATTTTTTGTTCCGCACGAGTCAGAGCGACGTAGAATAACCTTCTCTCTTCTTCCAGCCTGGAATCGGAATCGAACCTTTGATTGAGTGGAAAAATATCTTCTTCCAATCCGGTTACAAAAATGACAGGGAATTCCAGACCTTTAGCACTGTGTATAGTCATCATAGTAATCGAATTTGCCTTTTCGTCAAACTGATCTACACCGCTGACCAAAGACACTTCGGCAAGAAAATCATCTACAGTTGCTTTCGGATTTTCCTTTGTGAATTCCTGAATAGCTACAAGTAATTCTTGAATATTCTCGTAACGGTTTTTTGATTCCGGTGTGTTCTCTTCTTTATATATCCTGAGTATTCCCAATTCATCAACAAGTGCGGATGATAATTCCGAAAGGGAAAGTTTTTCCTTCAAGTCGATATATTTATCAAGGAGAAGTTTGAACTGCTTAACGTTTTTTTGAATTCTCTCTTTAACTTCAATCACTTCAAAAACTCTCGCCATCGTCTTGAACAACGTTATGTCAAGTTTCCTTGCAAAGGCAATCATTTTTGAAATAGATGTATTTCCAATTCCCCTTTGCGGGAAGTTCATAATTCTCAGCAAACTTTCTTCGTCATTTTGATTTGCCAATACACGAAGATAAGCGACAACGTCTTTTACTTCTTTCCTTCTATAAAACTCAACACCGCCCACAATTTTATACGGAATTTTTTCCCTTCGCAGAGCATCTTCCAAAGCACGGGACTGTGCGTTTATTCTATACAATATTGCAACTTCATTAAGAGATAATTTTCTCGAAGTAATTTCTTTCTTGATTCTTTTAGCAATCTGGAACGCTTCATCTTTCTCATCGGAACACTTCATTATTGTAAGCTGTTCACCGTCATTGTTTTCAGTCCATAAAGTTTTATGAATCTGGTCTATATTGTTTTTGATTACGGAATCTGCTGCCGTAAGAATGATTTTTGTAGAGCGGTAATTTTGTTCGAGACGGAATATTTTTGCTTTAGGAAAGTCTTTTTCGAAATCCAGCATGTTGCGGATTTCGGCACCTCTCCAACCGTAAATACTTTGTGCATCGTCTCCAACAACACAAATTTTATCTCTCGTCGGACTCAGCATTTTGATCAATTCATATTGGGCACGATTGGTATCCTGATATTCATCGACCAAAATAAATTTGAATTGTTTTTTGTACTTCTGCAAAATGCGAGGTTCGTTGTTGAATAACTCTATCGGTTTCAAAAGAAGGTCGTCAAAATCCATCGAGTTGTTTTCTTTGAGTCTCTTATTATACTCACTGAAAATCTCCGCTACTTTTTTATCCGGCAATGTAGTTGCAAAACTCTTGGCATATTCTTCCGGGGTTATCATCTGGTTTTTCAAATAACTGATTTTATGCTGAACTCCGCTTGGAGTTAAATTATCAAGATTGATATTGAGAGCCTGCATAGTGTTACTAACCAGCGAAGTAGAATCTTCCCTATCATAAATCGAAAAGTTATTCTTGTAATTAAGAGCCTGCGCCTCAATTCTTAATATTCTGGCAAAAATTGAGTGAAATGTACCCATCCATAAACCATCGGCAGCTCTTTTGCCAATCAGCGACTTAATCCTGTCCTTCATTTCTTTGGCGGCTTTATTTGTAAAAGTAACAGCCAAAATTGAAGACGGATCGGTCTTTTCACTTATTAGATATGCAATTTTATAG
>CAZRIQ010000409.1:0-2782 GCA_964600175.1 uncultured Melioribacter sp.
GAGCCCATGCTTTGATTTTTTTCTTCATTTCTTTCAGCGTTTTCTCGACTTCGCCGAAAACCGTTTTCGGCTCGTAATTTCCGTTTTTCATCATCTTACCGGCTTTTATTCCGGTTAGAATCTCAACCGCTTCTTCAACTTTGGAAACCGAGTGGAGACGGAATTTTTTATTCTTAACTGCCTTGACGATTTCGTTTTTCAGCATTAGGTCTTTCACATTTTGATGCGGAATAATTACACCGTTGACGCCGTCGAGACCGCGCATCTTACATATTTCATAAAATCCCTCTACTTTTTCGTTCACACCGCCGATCGGTTGGATGTCTCCCTTTTGATTTACCGAACCGGTTATTGCATAATTTTGTTTGATCGGGATTCCGGAAATTGCAGAGAGTAGCGCACAGATTTCCGTAATCGAAGCGCTGTCGCCATCGATCATTCCGTAGCCCTGTTCGAAAACCAGACTTGCACTGAAGGAGAGGGGAATGTTTTTGCCGAATGTCTCTCTGAAATAACCTGATATAATTAAAACACCTTTGTTATGTGTATTTCCGCTTAGACCTGCTTCGCGTTCTACGTTTATAATATTTCCGTTTCCTAATGAAACGGAAGCTGTTATCCGTGTCGGTTTTCCGAATGCATAGTGTCCGCCTTCGTAAACGGCAAGCCCGTTTATAGTTCCTACTTTTGAACCTGACGTATCGATTAAAAGACTGCCGTCGTTTATCATTTCGGTTACTTTAGATTCGAACAACGAATGTCTTTCTCTTCCAGCGTCAAAAGCCTGGTCAACATGATATGCCTTAACGACTTTTTCTCCGTTGTCCTTTGCCCAGAAACATGCTTCCCGCGCGAGATCGGCGATGTAAGCAAACCGTGTTGTAAGTTTGTTTTTTTCTCCCGCGTATCTTGCACCGTATTCGGCAATGCGGGCTATTGCTTCGCTGTTAAATTCCAAATGTCCTTCGGTCTCAATCAATTTTTTTATAACGCGGGCATACTCGTTTAATCCTTCGTCTGTTCGTTTCATTTCGTAATTGAAATCGGCTTTCACTTTGAATATTTTGTTGAAATCATCTTCATAAGAAGAAAGTAATGAATAGATATAGTTGTTGCCGACTATAATAACTTTTGTATCGACCATGATCGGTTCCGGTTTTATGATGCTTGGAGAAAACTGAAAGTAGTTTGATATATCCTGAATCTCATATTTTCCATATAGCAGAACACGTTTGAGCGTTTTCCAAACACCGGGCTCGCTGAATGCGTCCAAAGCATTTATTACAAGATATCCGCCGTTGGCATGAAGCAGGGAACCGGATTTTATTTTTGTGAAGTCGGCATACCATCCGCCCTTGCCGTCGGAAAATTTTTCTATCGTACCGAACAAGCTGCTGTATGTAGGAGATGTTTCGATGATAACGGGACATTCCTTCGCTTCGGAGTTATCTAAAATAACATTCATTTCGTATTCTTTTAAGTAATCAATTACAACACCTTCGGGTGTTTCCTCGGTAGGGGGTTTGGCACCTTTGAATACGTCGAGGTTTTCCAAAATGTTTTCGCTGACTTCGTCGAGCCATTCCTGTACTTTTTCTATTTCGAATTGTTTTTTCAATTCCCCAATCGATACATTGACCAATTCCTTTACATAATCTTTTTCTATGTGTAAAATTTTGCCCTGAAATTCACGGCTAAGGTTCAGACTTTCTCTGAACACTTTCGCGAGTTCTTCCTGGTAGGACGCATATTTTTTTGTGATCTGTGCTGCTTTTTCTTTTGTAATTTTTTCTGTTCGAACAAGTTCCTCCAGCTGCTGAATAAAGTATGGTTGGTTGTCTACTACTGCAAGAATTTCCGGTCTGGCAAGCTCTCCTACTTTAACCTGCCCGAGCGTAAAACCGTCGGCTTGGAGTTTTTTTTCGAACTTGCTCAAAATAGATTGCTGATGCTCGCTGAAGTCTGCCAGCAGTTTTTTCTTCTTTGACAAAAAAGGATTTGTGGAAAGAACCTGTGGAATTTTTTCCTGTAAGAATTTAATTGTCTTGGAAAGTTCTGTTTTGAAAATATCGGCTTGTCCGGCTTTGAATTCGAGTAATGTCGGTCTGTCCTGGTTCCTAAAATTGTTGACGTAAGCATAATCTTTGAGCTGGGAACAATCCGGACTTATCGATTCAAGTACTTTTTTAATTGTTGTTAATTTGCCAGTACCCGATAGACCGGTAACAAAAATATTGTAACCCTGGCTTTTGAGTTCGACGCCGAGTTTTAATGCCTTAAGTGCTCTTTCCTGTCCGACAATTCCTTCAATCGGTTTAACGTGTGTCGTTGTTTCAAATTCAAAAGTGTGGGGATTGCATGTCCATCTTAGGTCTTCCGGTTTCAATTCTTTCGGTTTAGGAGCTTTTAGGAGTGCCATAATTTTTCCTGTGGAATGTGAGTTTTACGCTTTTCAAAAGTAATAAAAAATTGAACCCTAATAAATGTTATTCCCAATTAATTGCTGTTACGATTTGTAAAACATGGACAAACGACGAATATTATTTTACAATGCTTCTTATAGTAAAAGGTGTTAATTTTAACAGTAGATTTTATCCGCTTTAAACGGATTTATTTCAAAATCTCTCCTCTAATTATTAGAGAGGGAGTGGTATTTTTATTTTAAAAGTGAAACTACCTAATGGATTTTCTGGAAGATTTTTTTGCAAAAAATAAGACTCTCGCCGAGCTTTCAAAGAAGATTGTTTCTCAAAAGAAACTTCGAGAGAAATTGTTTATTTCT
>CAZRIQ010000410.1:0-2778 GCA_964600175.1 uncultured Melioribacter sp.
TACGTTTATGCTTTTCGCCGGTGTGCTTGCATACTCATGTAAAGACAACACCGATATGAAGCAAAAAGATTCTTCCAAAAGTGAAGTTCAAAAACTGGAAGAAATTAAGAAAGAGAAACAAGCAGAGTCCGACAGTCTGAAAAAGGAAATTGAGAAACTGAAACGGCAAAGAGATAGTTTAAAAGCAGTAGAGACAAAAAAGTGACCCGCTCAAATTAAACCTGTATTACATAAATTGTGTCAAACTATTAAAAAATGAGCTCGCCGATGAAAACCAAAATTTCTTTGATCGTTTTACTCCCTTTCATTTTATTTCTTACTGGCTGCGGCAGCAGTCTCGAACTTCAAAGCAACCGAATCGAAAAAGAATTACCGATGGATATCAACAATTCTACATGGCAAAAGGGCTTAACGAGACTCGGCGACGAACCCGTCTATTTTAATTCGCTGAACGACAATGAATATCTCTATCTATATATTACGACCGCCGACCAAGTATACGAGCAGCAATTTTTCGGCAGGGGTCTAACAGTTTGGTTCGATTCGACAGGAGGGGATGCAAAAATTTTCGGGATTGGTTACCCAATCGGCGTGAGAGACCCGGACTTTATGAAACAGCAATTCGATATGAACAAACGGGACATGCCGGACAGAGAAGCGATGATCCAAAGATCGCTGCAGGAATTGGAAATAATCGGTCCGATGGAAAATGCTACATTCCAGACTACGCCGGACGGTTCTAAAGGAGTAATTGCCAAGATTGAAAGAACGAACGGAAATTTTACCTACATGCTTAAGGTTCCGTTCTACAAAAATGCCGATCACTATTTTGCAATCGGAACAAGCCCAGGCAAAAAGCTCGGCTTCGGTATTGTGCTTAATGAACCCAACTTCAACCGCGACGGAATGCGAAAAGACCGCAGCGGTATAAGCGGCGGCTTTAGACCTCCGGAAGGCGGCGATGAGGGTACGGAAATGCCCGGCGGCAGAAGAGGCGGACGAAGCGGGTTCGGCAATAGAGAACAGATGAAAAATTTGGAAGTTTGGGGTGTTTTGAATCTTGCTAAATAATAATACCAACCCTCAACACTAATACAATTAATCCTCTACGAGGATTCTAATATTATTGGTTGTGTTGCATTTTACAATAATAGGACATCTACGATGTCCGTATGAGAGACCTCGTAGAGGTCAGATTATTGTAGTAATATAATGTTACGAAAATGTTTGTTAATCCTTGTAGAGAATTAACTCAAATCACTTCTGATAGACTTTTTGCTTCGCTGAAAAAGGAAACTATTTTATCAATCACTTCATCAACGACTGCATCCGGGCACGACGCCCCGCTTGTTATTGCCAATGATATGGGTATTCTAGCAGTGAGAAAATTCTCGGTAATCACTTCTTCTTTTTTATGAATATCGTAATGATTTATCCTTCCGTTCGAAACAATCTTATCTGCACCGGAGATAAAATATGTTTTGAATTTCTGTTCGAGTATTTCAACAAGATGCGTGGTATTTGAGCTGTTGTAACCGCCCACAACAATTGCAAAGTCGGCATTGGTATTTAGCAATGCAGAAGTCGCCGATTGATTATCATTCGTTGCATAACACAAAGTATCTCGCGTATCGGCAAAGTGATCGTTCAAATTTTCCAAGCCATATTTCTTTATCATTGTATCTCTAAGATAATCAGCGATTGTCTGTGTTTCCAAAGCAAGCATGGTCGTCTGGTTAACCACACCGATTCGCTGCAGGTCCTTTTCAACATCAAACCCGTTCGAAAGCTTTCCCTCAAAATATTTATAAAACTCGGCACTGCCAATTTCTCCTAAAATTGTCTTTGCTAAAATTTTTGTTTCTTCAATGTCGCGGACAATTATAGATGGTGACCTTTGTACGCTGTGAGAAAACGTGGCTCTCGTTTCTTCGTGTTTATACTTTCCGTGAATGATAATAGTATGATTTTCATCTCCCAAAGCGGCTGCTCGATTCCAAACTTTTTCCACGAAAGGACACGTCGTATCGTACTTAACCGTATCAATTCCTTTTTCCCTCAAAAGTCTCTCGATCTCGATTGTCGTTCCGAAAGCCGGGATAATGACAATATCGTTAGAATTGATTTCGTCCCAGCCTATTAGTTGATGTCCGTAAGTGTCCATCACAAAGTTTATCCCCCGATTTTGAAGGTCCAGGTTCACGCCGGGATTGTGGATCATTTCACTCAACAAGAAAATTTTTTTGCCGGGATTTTCATCAATCGTTTTGTAAGCAATCTCTATTGCGTTTTCCACTCCGTAGCAGAAACCGAAATGACGGGCAATAAAAATTTTAACGGGGCCGAAATTCAAAACAGTCGGGGAGAAATCTTTCTTCCGCGGGTCCTCTTGTTTGCGGTGCTCTTTTATCTTTGATATGATCGAACTTCTATATGTTTGCGGTATATCGAATTTTTTCATTATTCAAATTGTGCAAAACCAATATATAAATTGCCACGACCTTTAGGTCGTGGAATAAATTAAACGTGCGTATTTTTGGCTTTAGCCACATCTATTATTATGGGGCTAAAGCCCAACTCTTGTTAAAGCTTATCTCCCCCCGACATAAATGTCGGGGCAATACAAAAATAAATTCTCAATCACATTTTACTTTTTATCTGGCTTTCCAGCAGGTCGACTCTTGTAACGTACGAATCATAATCTTTATCACTGCTTCCCGCCTGCCGGCATTGGTCAAGAGCGACGAGCGCATCGTTATACTCCTTCATATCGAAAAG
>CAZRIQ010000411.1:0-2771 GCA_964600175.1 uncultured Melioribacter sp.
ATAAGGTTTTAGTCCCGATACAAGCTTTTTATTCCAATTAAACTTGATATTGGAAATGATGCAGATAAGTATTGTTTAGAAGAAATCAATAAAGGACTTGATTGTACTTTACTAAATTATGAAAATAGAGAAATAATTTCGTTCTTAAATTCGATTAATCTGCAATCTATATGTGATATAGAATCTACATTAGATATCTTTGAAAAAATAACCAATTCATATAAAAATACAAACAGCTGGCAGCACTTAAGTTCCGCCGAGATTGAAAAATCATCTAGCTGTCGGCGGAACGCTCGTCATACCGGTCGGAGATAAGCGAAACCAGGCAATGAAAATTTTGAGAAAGATTTCCGAAGAAGAATTTCAGACCGAAGAGATACCTTATTTTGCTTTTGTTCCTCTTATAGGTAGGGAAGGATGGAAGGAAAAGTAATTGTAATCGTCGGACCGACATGCAGCGGCAAAACAAATCTTGCAATTCGGCTTGCTGAAAAATTCGGTTCGGAGATAATTTCTGCCGACAGCAGACAAATTTATAAATATTTAAATATTGGTACGGCAAAACCATCAGAAGAGGGGCTGAAGAAGGTAAAACATCACTTTATAGATATTCTTGAACCGGATGCCGATTATAATGTAAGTAAGTTTGAAAATGATGCTTTGGAAGTAATTAAAAATTTATTCGATAAAGATAAAACGCCAATAATTGCCGGCGGTTCAGGACTGTACATAAAGGCACTCGTCGACGGAATTTTCAACACAGTTGACGTTGATGAAGAGTATAGAAGTTTTATAACTGAACAAAGAACGAAACTCGGCAATGATTTTTTATATGGACAATTGAAGTTGATCGATCCGGTTAGTGCGTCGAAGATGCTACCTCAAAATTGGAAAAGGGTAATGCGGGCGTTGGAAGTTTATCATTTAACCGGCAAGCCGATCGGGGAACACCAGGAAGATTATAAAAGAGAAACAAGTTTTGACTTTGTTCAGTTCGGTTTGTTGTGGGATCGGCAGACGCTTTATAAAAATATTGAAGATAGAGTTGATCAAATGATTGAGTTAGGTTTAGTCGACGAAGTTAAAAAAGTTTTGGAAATGGGGTATGATAAAAACCGCAATGCATTAAACACCGTGGGTTACAAAGAGATCATTTCTTACCTCGAAGGAGAATATTCTCTTGTACGTGCAATTGAGTTGATTAAAAGGAACACAAGAAGATTTGCCAAAAGACAGATGACATGGTTCAATGCAGATGAGAAAATTTTATGGAAAAGAATTGATAATAATGCTGATTTTAACGTTTTGGCAGATCAAGTTTTTGGAGAAGTTCATAAATTTGTATGAAATTGTTTTTGCAATTAAATTGACTATTGATGAAAGAGAAAATTAGAATAGCGTCGGGTCAGGGTTTTTGGGGGGATTTAATTGACGCACCGTACCGGCAAGTTACTGCCGGTGACGTTGATTACCTTGTAATGGATTACTTAGCAGAAGTTACAATGTCGATTCTTCAAAAACAAAAGAATAAAAATCCTAAACTAGGTTATGCAAAAGATATTCCCGCATTAATGAAAAGGATTCTTCCTATATGTAAAGAAAAAAATATTAAAATAATAACAAACGGCGGGGGAGTTAATCCTAAAGCATGTGCGGAAGCTATTGTTGAAGTAGTTAAAGAATCCGGTTTGGAAAATGTCAGGATAGCAATAGTTCTTGGCGACGATATAAAGGATAGAATCGATGAAATAATTTCTGCCGGATGTAATTTGAATAATATGGAAACGGACGAACCGGTTACTAAAATAAAAGAGAAACTTCTTAGTGCGAATGTTTATTTCGGTGCTTTCCCGATTGTAGAAGCGCTGAGCAAAGGTGCCAACATTGTAATTACCGGAAGAACAACTGATACCGGTTTAACTTTGGCTCCAATGATTTATGAATTCGGCTGGCAGCAGAAAGATTATAATTTACTTGCAGCCGGAACTGTTGCCGGGCATATTTTAGAATGCGGCGGACAAGCTTCGGGAGGTAACTTATTAGCAGATTGGAAATCTGTTGACAATCTTGCTGAAATCGGTTTCCCAGTTGCCGAAGCATATCCAAACGGTGAAGTGGTGATAACAAAACATGAGAAGCTCGGCGGCAAGGTAAGTTTCGAAACTATTGCCGAACAATTGGTTTATGAAATCGGCGACCCCCAACAATACATTACACCGGATTGTGTTGCTGATTTTACATCTATAAAATTGAAAGAGATTTCTCCTAATAAAGTGAAAGTGTTCGATGTAAAAGGAAAACCGGAAACAGAATTTTATAAGGTCTCGTGTTCTTACTCAGACGGTTATTCAGCGTCCGGTTCGCTTACGTACTCATGGCCGGAAGCTTTAACGAAAGCGAGAGCGGCAGATAAAATTTTACGGAAACGGTTGGAAAATTTAGATTTGAAATTTGACGAAATAAGGACAGAATTTATCGGGTATGATTCATGCCACGGACCATTGGCTGAACAAATAGACGAGGACAAAATAAACGAGATTGTTTTTAAAGTTTCGGTAAGATCGCATGATTATGATTCGGTTGAAAGGTTCGGGAAAGAAATTGCACCTTTAATTTTAACCGGGCCGCCAAGCGTTACCGGTTTTGCAGGCGGCAGACCAAAGCCGAATGAAGTTGTTGCTTATTGGCCTGCATTGATACCCAAGAATTTTGTTCAACCTATTGTAGAAATAATTGAGACTTAGCGGCCTTTACGGTTAAATTCTTTTGCT
>CAZRIQ010000412.1:0-2762 GCA_964600175.1 uncultured Melioribacter sp.
CCGCCATGCATAAATTGATAAGTAATCAACTGCCAAATTTGGAAATTGGCACCTTTTACAAGAGGGTTCAAAGCAAAATATTCATTTAAAATCTGAGAACCGGGTGTACCGTTAAAACTCAGATTTTCAAATATCATCTGAATAAAAAATACGACGACATTTATTATAATCAGTTTCTTCAATATCGGCGGGAAAAATGAAAAACCTCCCAAACCTGCCGGTCTATAATAATCTCTTGAATCTAAACTCATTTACTTGTCCTTTGATCAATCTACTTTACAAATTAAATGATTTTATCGAGAATGAAAAGTAGTAATTCATTCTTAAAAAAACAGATGCCTTGTTCATACTGCAAAAAAAGTACGAACAAGGCTGAGAACTTAGTGAAATTTCATCACAAAATGTTAATCAGCATCGTTAAGCGCTGCAACTCCCGGCAAAATTTTACCTTCAAGAAATTCGAGAGAAGCACCGCCACCGGTAGAAACGTGAGAGACTTTATTTTCAAAACCGGCTTTTTTTATTGCTGCCGCAGAATCGCCACCGCCAACAATCGTCGTTGCACCTTTTTCTGTTGCATCAACTAACGACTTTGCAATTTCATCGGTTCCTTTAGCAAAATTGTCAAATTCAAAAACACCCATTGGACCGTTCCATACTACAGTTTTGCTGTTCATTACAACGTTTTTAAATTCTTCAATTGTTCTAGGTCCGATATCCAAACCTATATCAGATGCCGGAATTTCAGTGGCTTCAACAACAGAAGAGGGAGATTCGTTCTTGAACTCCGGTGCTACAACAATATCTTTTGGTAAAAGGACATTTGCTTTTGAACCTTTGAACTTCTCCAAGATTTCTTTAGCAAGCTGAAGTTTTTCTTCTTCGAGCAGTGACTTCCCTATTTCATATCCCATTGCTTTGTAGAAAGTGTAAGCCATTCCGCCGCCAATTAAAAGGTTATCGACTTTCGGAAGAAGATTTTCAATTACATCTATTTTACCTGAAATCTTTGCACCGCCCAAAATTGCCGTAAACGGTCTTTCAGGATTCGAAACTGCTTTACCCAGATAATCCAATTCTTTTTGCATCAGGTAGCCTGCGGCACATATTTTAATATACTTCGTTACGCCTTCGGTTGAAGCATGTGCCCTGTGAGCACTTCCAAAAGCATCGTTAATATAAACATCACCAAGTTCGGCAAGTTCTTTTGCAAAACCGGGATCGTTCTTTTCTTCTTCTGCATGGAATCTCAGATTTTCCAAAAGTAGAACTTCACCGTCTTTCATTGAATTTACAATTGCTGTTACCTGATCGCCTATACAATCCGGTGCAAATTTTACCTCGCTTTCGAGCAGTTCACCTAATCTAACAGCAGCCGGTTTTAAACTATACTTAGGATTCGGTGTTCCTTTCGGTCTGCCGAGGTGACTCATTAAAATCGCTTTGCCGCCTTCTTTAACAATCTTTCTAATGGTAGGAAGTGCGGCGGTTATTCTAATATCGTCCGTAATCTCTAAATTCTCATTTAACGGAACATTAAAATCCACACGTACAAGAACGCGTTTACCTTTCAAATTCACTTTATCAATTGTCAACTTGTTCATTTCAACCTCCAATTTGAAAACTTTTCTTTCGTATTCTTAAGAAGAGCAATCAAAGATAAAAAAAAGACGCAGTCATAAAAGGATACTGCGTCTATCCGAATCAGTCATAAATTACTATTTATCTGCTGCAATCATCTTTAATAACAAATCAATTACTCTGCAGGAATAACCCCATTCATTATCATACCAGGAAACGATTTTGAAGAATCTCTTTTCTCCTTTCAAATTATTCTGCAGTGTTGCAAGAGAATCGTAAATAGATGATCTTTCATCATGAATAAAGTCAGTTGAAACAACTTCTTCCTTAGAGTAACCCAATATTCCTTTCAAATAAGTTTCCGATGCTTTCTTTAACAACGAATCGATCTCTTCAATAGAAGTGTCTTTTTCCGATCTGAATGTTAAATCGACAACAGATACGTCAGCCGTCGGAACGCGGAAAGACATCCCGGTTAACTTACCTTTTGTAACAGGTAATACTTCGCCCACGGCTTTTGCAGCGCCGGTAGACGATGGAATTATATTAATTGCAGCCGCACGCCCGCCTCTCCAATCTTTCTTCGAAGGTCCGTCGACGGTTTTTTGAGTTGCAGTATAAGAGTGAATTGTCGTCATCAGACCGGTTTCAATTCCAATACCTTCTTTTAGTATTACGTGAACAACGGGAGCCAAACAATTTGTGGTACATGAAGCGTTTGAAACAACATTATGTTCTTTCGAATTGTATTCGTTGTCATTAACACCCATTAATAAGGTTTTAACCCCGCCTTTGCCCGGGGCAGATATAATTACTTTTTTTGCACCGGCAGCCAAGTGTCCTTGAGCTTTTTCTAAGGTAGTAAATAATCCAGTCGATTCAATAACGTAATCAACCCCTAAATCTTTCCAAGGAAGCTGCGATGGTTCTTTCTGAGCCATGATACATTTAATCTTATGTCCGTTTACAACCAAAACATCGTCATGCTCAAGAGATGCATTACTTTTTTCGCTTCCTAATTGACCTTTAAATTTTCCGTGAATAGAATCGTATTTAAGCTGATATGCAAAATAACTTGCATCGGTACTAACATCTACAACCGCAACGATGTCGACTTCTTTACCAAGCAAGCCTTTGTCAACCAAAGCGTTAAACACTAATCTTCCTATTCTACCGAATCC
>CAZRIQ010000413.1:0-2753 GCA_964600175.1 uncultured Melioribacter sp.
AAGTACATTTGATTTCTTCTTGAAAATCTTCAAACCGTTTCTACCAATTGCTTCGCATTTATCGATATCGTCCTGGTGAATCTCTTTTGCTTTCTGCAATAATAAACATGATAAGTCGTCAGAATCTTTCTTTTCAAGAAATGTATTTTTGATTTTGTCCAAAGCCCAAAACAAGTTAACGGCTGTTGGTCTGGTCAACGTAAGTCTTTTGTAAATTTTAATGAAATTCTCTTCCGTTGGATTTAACGAAAACCCAATTGCCAATGCATACGCTGCGGCAACGCCAATTGCTGGCGCACCTCTTACTTCCAATCTTTCAATCGAAACGGCAATTCTCTCATAGTCATCGGTAACAATATATTCTTCTTTCAGAGGAAGTTTGGTCTGGTCCAAAATGATAAGCTTGTTATCTTTGTATTCAATCGTCTGGAAATCTTTCATATCAACTGAACTTAGTTAATTCGCGAAATTCTAAAAACCGGTCGTGTATCTGAAGGTAGCTTAAATCTTCCAAACCTTTTGTGCTGAATTTTTCAACACAGAAAGAAGCCATAACACTTCCGTATATAACAGCTCGCTTCATGTTTTCAAAGTCCAGCGTCTGACTTTTATGGAGAAACCCGATGAAACCGCCCGCAAATGCATCGCCGGCACCGGTCGGGTCAAAAATATTTTCCATCGGGTATGCAGGGGCAGAAAAAACCGTATTGTTGGCAAACAACATTGCGCCATGTTCACCTTTCTTAATTATTAAATATTTGGGACCAAGTTCACGAATCATTCTAGCAGCTTTTATCAAATTCGGTTCATGCGAAAGTAGTCTTGCTTCTGAATCGTTTATTATCAATACATCGACGCGTTTCAAAACCTCCAAAAGTTCGTCTTTTGTTCTATCAATCCAAAAATTCATTGTATCGCAGACAACAAATTTCGGATTGTACAATTGGTTCAATACATTTGTCTGAAGTCCCGGTGCAATATTCCCCAAAACAATAAAAGTACTTTTTCTTCCCTTTTCTGGAATTACAGGGTCGAAATGTTCAAATACATTCAGATCGGTAAACAAAGTATCTCTCACGTTCAAATCGTATTGATATTTACAGCCATAATGGAAAGTCTTCCCTCCTTCTACGATTTGCAATCCTTCGAGGTCGACATTATGATTTTCCAACATTTGAATGTAATCTTTGTTAAAATCATCGCCTACGACTCCAACGACGCTGACAGGTGCTGTGAAATAACTAGCAGCAAGAGAAATGTAAGTGGTGGAACCTCCAAGTGCGTTTGTAATCTTATCAAACGGGGTTTCAATATCGTCAGTACCGACGGAGCCAACAACAAGTAAACTCAAGCCATTCTCCCTATTTTTGAAGTGAAATTTCGAGACGAAATATAATCAATTAAGCAGAAAGTTATTTCTTCAAGGCGATTTCTACGAAGTCTAAAAACAACTTTTCCTTTATGAAATAGTTATAAATAATTTCAACTGATTTTCGTTGTCCTGGCCAGGCTAAGAGTTTTATCGCCTCTTCTTTTCCCACCCATTTATATTCGGAATGTTCATCAGATATTTTGACTTCGCTTTCAGCGTTGACCAATCCGGCAAATACCGGAATCATTATAATTTCATCACTTTCCGGCGAATAAAAAGAATTGACATTCGGTACAACCCAAAATTTTTCCGGTGAAAGATTAGTCTCCTCTTTAATCTCTCTCAGAGCCGTTTCATAAGCTTTTTCTTTTTCATTTAGAGGCGAACCAGTTACCATCTGCCAAAGACCGGGATAAATTTCACCTTTTGCTCTTTTCAACAAAAGAAATTCTATACCGGATTTTGACTGCCGGAAAATGTGTGCTTCAATCATTTTAATTGCAGCGCTCATCTATTTTTTCCCGTATAAATATATAAAACATATTTCAACCTCACCCTTCCCCTCTCCTTAATAAGGAGAGGGTTGGTGGGAAATTGATTAATTATAAACCGCCACTACAATCGTCCATTTTTTCACACATAAGCCAATTATCCATGCAAACATGCACTCATGCATTTTCGCGTTTCTTATTAGAAATATGCTCTTGCTTCAGCCCTCCTTGTATGAATTGCTTTTCCCCCGTCTTGTAATCTGCCATCATAAGAAAAGGTGGTCTGTAAATTTCCGGATATTTTGTAATCGAAATTTAAACGCCAAAAATAATTTTTGCCGATCATGTTTCCCTTGGTTATTTCAAATGGAATATTTGTATTATTTGTGTTGGATGTCAATTCAGTTCTTTCAGTTTCGATTCTCAACCTTCCCAAACCGGCAAGCGACCAATTGAACCTTAACGTCTGAGAGTTAGTATTGATAATTGTTGGTGAAGTAGGATAATTATCTTCACTTTGTCCTGCGCTTATTTTAAATCCGAACTCAAAATCATCAATTGGTCGATAAGAAAAGTCAGTCGTGAAATTTGAATTTTTCACTTCCCTTGCTCTATTCGAAACCGGCGGAGCAATCAAGTTATCGTTTTGAAATGAAATGTCTGTCTGGTTATTGATCTCTTTCACCATTTGAAAACGGATTCTAACGCTGTGCTCGTTAAAATAACCTCTCTCCAAGCCTGTGCTGTATTGATTCAAAGTTTTCTTTTGAATGTAGCGCAGCCTCATCGAGAAGTAGCTGCTGTTTCTAAACAAATTGAAATCATGCTGAAATAATTGAATTCCTTGAATCGTTGTTGAGTCGTTTAGAAATTTTGAAAAGTTCAATAGA
>CAZRIQ010000414.1:0-2744 GCA_964600175.1 uncultured Melioribacter sp.
TGTTATGGATCTGCGCCAGGAGTTTGTAGTAAATTACATCTGGCAGGCGCTGAAAGCCGGGGCGATCTACGAAGGAACTTATCCGCTTGCAACGGCTATCGGTCGACCTCTGCTTGCAAAGATGATGGTTGATATCGCTCTAAATGAAGGTGCCGAATTGGTTGCCCACGGATGTACCGGCAAAGGCAACGACCAGGTAAGGTTTGAAGTCGGCATACAATCGTTGGCTCCCGGTTTGAATGTCTTGGCACCTTTAAGATTTTGGGAATTCAAAAGCCGTGAAGAAGAAATGGAATATGCAAAAAAGCATAACATTCCTGTCAAAGCTACGAAGGATTCACCATATTCAATTGATGAGAATCTTTGGGGAATCGCAGTTGAATGCGGCATCCTGGAAGATCCAACGAATGAGCCGCCAGAGGATGCATATCAAATCACCGCCAACCCCAAGTATGCACCCGACAACCCCGACGAAGTAAAAATCACATTTGAAAAAGGAATTCCGATAGCACTAAACGACCAACAGTATAACCCGGTAGAATTGATCGAGTACTTAAATGAAATCGGGGGGAAGAACGGCATAGGTAGAATCGATATGATAGAGAACCGTGTTGTAGGAATTAAATCGCGTGAAATTTATGAAGCGCCGGCAGCAACTATTTTGCATATTGCACATACCGAACTGGAAAAGTTAATTTTGGATAGGGAAACTTTTAGATACAAACAATCTGTATCGGATAAAGTTGCGAATCTTATTTACGACGGACTTTGGTTTTCGCCTTTGTTCAAATCGTTGATGGCTTTTGTAGACAGCACGCAGGAAAACTTATCCGGCGATGTTGTTATTGAACTTTATAAAGGAAACGTAAGAGTGTTATCGAGAAGTTCTCAGTTCAGTTTATATAGCATGAAACTGGCAACGTACACAAACGAAGACACGTTCGATCATAGGGCAAGCGAAGGGTTCATAAAGATTTACGGACTGCCTTATAAGACTATGTCGGAAGTACTTATTGCGCAGAAAGAAAAAGGAGTTGTTTAATGCTTTGGGGAGGAAGATTTAAAAGAGAGTTTGACAAACAAGCGCTGAAATTTTCCTCCTCTTTGAACTTCGATATAAATTTATTCGATGAAGATATTCTTGTAAGTCTCGTCCATTCCGAAATGCTCTCCAAAGTCGAGTTGATTACTAAAGAAGAATTCGAAAAAATCAAAACCGGATTGAATCAAATTTCCGAAGGATACAAAAGCGGAAGTTGGAAACCCGATCCGGAAAAATTTGAAGATATTCATTCCGCCATTGAATCCAAATTAAATGAATTGATAGGTGAGACTGCAGGAAAACTTCATACGGGAAGAAGCCGCAACGACCAGGTTGCGACAGACGAAAGACTATGGATAAAAAAAACAATATCATTTCTTGAAGAAAATATAGCAAGCTTTCAAAAAACATTAGTTGCTCTTGTAGAAAAAAACATTAACACAATCATCCCGGGTTATACACATCTTCAAAGGGCGCAGCCGGTTTCTTTTGCGTTTCATCTGCTTGCTTATGTAGAAATGCTGCAGCGTGATAAAAACAGATTTGAGTTTGTTAAAAATGAAGCTGATGAATCACCTCTTGGCTCCGGCGCTTTAGCTGGTTCAACGCTTCCGTTGGATAGAAAATTCGTTTCCGAGAAATTAGGTTTTAAGCAACCTACGCAAAATGCTTTGGATTCTGTTTCCGACAGAGATTTTCTTTTGGATTTTTTAAATGCTGTTTCAATCGGGATGATGCACTTAAGCAGACTCGCTGAAGAATTGATCTTGTGGACTTCCAGCGAGTGGAAATTAATAAAGTTGCCCGAGGAGTTTACAACCGGCTCTTCGTTAATGCCTCAGAAGAAAAATCCAGATATGGCCGAATTAATTAGAGGAAAAGCCGGAAGAACTTTTGGAAATTATATTTCTTTAATTACCACACTCAAGGGATTGACTTTAAGTTACAACCGTGACTTACAGGAAGACAAAGAGCCGGTCTTTGATTCCTTTTTTACTTATGCCGATAGTTTGTTGATAATGAATAAAATGTTTGAGGGAATGGAGGTAGATACAAATCGTTTTAAAGAAGAATTGAAAAACAGTTTTATTCTTTCAACTGATCTTGCCGACTGGCTTGTTCAAAAAGGAATTCCTTTTAGAGAAGCACATCACGTTATTGGCGAACTTGTAAAATATTGCGAAGAAAACAATCTCGGTTTTTCAGAATTGACTTTGGAACGACTAAAAAAAGTTAATTCCGTGTTTACCAAAGACGCGCTTAAGTATTTAGATATAGAAACCTCACTCGAAAGAAAACAAACCTACGGCTCGCCTAATCCAAAACTTGTAAAAGCACAGATTGAGTTTTGGAAAGAACAGCTTGGTTGATCTTTAGCTTGGGACATCAATTTCTAATCGATTCTCCAAATTTTGGCATCAATTTCAATTTCCTTATTTTTGCACCGCACCCTTAGCTCAGTTGGTAGAGCATCTGACTCTTAATATAAGAGAACTCCAAGAAATCAGAATGAATTCCCATCTTTTTTACCACTTGTACACAAAAGTGATAACTGACAATCTTGTTTAGAACGCTATTTGATTGAGTAAAAGAAAAAAGCCCAAATGGAACTGAGGGGCACTACTCCCTAAACCGTCTGAGCTTCTTTCAAATCTAAAATTATGTTTATTGTAGTGCATTTCAGTTTTTATTGATTGTTTAT
>CAZRIQ010000415.1:0-2732 GCA_964600175.1 uncultured Melioribacter sp.
GGAGAAACGCATTAATTATCGGATTCAATGCTAAGGCTCATGAAGTTCATAAATCGATTAGAGAACACAGGGCGTTGGGTTTGGATGTACGCGGCTATGTTGCTGTTAGTGATGAAAATATAGGTAGGGAATTTGAAGGAGTAGAGGTAATCGATTCGATTAAAAACCTTGAGGAAATTATTTCAAACGGTGACATAAAAAATATTATCATTGCTCTCGAAAGACGTCACGAGGATGCGCTTCTTGAAATAATTGCAAAGTGCGAAGGAAAAGGAATAGAATTAAAAATTGTTCCCGATCTTTATGATATAATAAGCGGGCAGGCAAGAACTTCGCAGATTTATGGATTTCCTCTTATTGATGTGATGCCTGAATTGATGCCCGAATGGGAAAAGAAATTAAAGAGATTGATAGACATTATTCTTTCGTTCGTTCTTATTATAGTTACTTTGCCGATAACAATTTTATCTGCCTTGGCAATTAAACTGGATAGCAAAGGTCCCGTTATTTATGCACAAGAGAGAATGGGACAGAACGGCAAAGTGTTCAAGATATATAAATTCCGTTCAATGGTTAAAGATGCCGAAAAGCTGACGGGACCTGTTTGGTCATCAAAGGATGATCCGCGTATTACTAGAATTGGAAAAATTATTAGAATGTTCAGAATAGATGAAATACCTCAAGCTGTAAATATTTTGAAAGGTGATATGAGTTTTGTCGGTCCGCGTCCGGAAAGACCTTTCTTTGTAGAAAGGCTATCTAAAGAAATCCCGTTTTATAAGAGAAGACTAAAAGTTCGTCCTGGCGTAACCGGTTGGGCACAGGTAAAGCACAAGTATGATCAATCTGTTGAAGACGTTAAAGAAAAATTGAGATACGATTTATTTTACATTGAGAATATGAGTTTGAAAATGGATTTTATAATTTTATTTAGGACGGTTTTTGTCGTTTTGTTCGGCAAAGGACACTACGATTAATGGCAAAGGGCAAAGCGCAGAGAGCGGGTGAGAAGTAAAAAGGTATAAAAATAAAATAATAAGGGAATTTCACTGTAAATGAAAGGTATTATAAATTTGTTAAGAATATTTTAGCTATACCATATAGCCAATGTATTGTGTTAAGCTTTTTTGCCTGTACCCTATGTGCTATGCTCTTGGCTTTATATTAAACGCAGTTTCTTAAAAAATGGGTAAATACAGATGTCTGAAAAGTCCATAGTTATTATACCGACTTATAACGAGCTGAAGAATATTCAGAACTTGATTCCGATTATCAATTCTTCCTATCCGGATCTTGATATTCTTATTGTTGACGATAACTCCCCTGACGGAACGGCAAAGTTTGTCAAAGAACTTTCTGAAAAAGACAAACGTATAAAATTGATCGAGAGGGAAGGCAAGATGGGGTTGGGAACGGCTTATGCAACCGGATTCCAATATGCTTTATTTAACGATTATGAATGCGTTATACAAATGGATGCGGACTTTTCACACGATCCGAAAGAAATAAAGAAAATGTTGGAATACATTAAAGAGTACGACCTTGTAATCGGAAGCAGGTACATAACCGGTGTAAATGTGGTTAATTGGCCGATGATGCGTCTTCTGCTTAGTTATTTTGCAAATGTTTATACGAGAATAATTACAGGACTTCCGGTAATGGACTGTACCGGCGGTTTTAAATGTTTTAGAAAAGAAGTCTTGGCTGCAATCGATCTGACTAAAATTAAGTCGAACGGGTATTCATTTCAGATTGAAATGAATTACTTTGCTTGGAAAAAAAAGTTCAGCATAAAAGAATTTCCAATAGTGTTTGTCGACCGGGTAGAGGGACATTCAAAGATGTCGAAGAAAATTGTACGGGAAGCGATTTTTTTGGTTTGGAAACTGCGGATGCGAAGTATATTTGGTTTATAAAATTAGAAAGTTGAAATGACAGACCTCTCTATAATTATAGTTAACTATAACGTAAAGGAATTTCTTCTCAACCTTATCAATTCGATCAAGAAATCCACCCTTGACCTTATCACCGATATAATAGTTGTTGATAATGCATCGGATGACGGAAGCGTAGAGTTTGTGAGAGATAAATTTCCACAGATAGATTTTATAGTTAACGAAACCAACATAGGGTTTGGCTCGGCGAACAATATTGCATTGGAAAGGGCAAAAGGGAGATACATTGTACTGATCAACCCGGATACGATTGTTAGGGAAGATACGTTTCATAAAATGATAGAATTTTTCGAAAAGACACCCGATGCCGGTATTGCAGGCTGTAAGGTTTTGAATCCCGACGGCACTCTCCAACTTGCGTGCAGAAGAGGTTTCCCAGGTCCCTGGACTTCATTCACAAAAGTAATGGGCTTGAGCAGGTTGTTCCCAAAAAGCAAATTGTTTGCACGATACAACCTAACCTACCTCGATGAAAACCAGACGCATGAAGTAGATGCGGTCAGCGGCGCTTTTATGATGATGCGAAGAGAAGTTTACGAAAAAATCGGTGGATTCGATCCGCAATTTTTCATGTATGGTGAAGACCTCGATTTATGCTATCGTACCCAATCTGCCGGGTACAAAGTTTATTACGTGCATTCTACGGAAGTTATTCATTACAAGGGCGAGAGCACGAAAAGGAGCAACATCGACGAAACAAAAATTTTCTACGACGCTATGCACTTGTTTGTTCGTAAACATTTCTCTTCCTCTTTTATAGTCGAATCGATTTTACAG
>CAZRIQ010000416.1:0-2723 GCA_964600175.1 uncultured Melioribacter sp.
CCGGGTTCTTCCAGATATGCGGGAAATAATTTTCTATATAATTAATTCTATAGTCAACCTCATGCGCCATCTCCCATGCCTTATTCAATCTTTCTCTATATTCTTTGGCAATCGGATTTAAATCCCCTCGCACATTGTTGGTTTCCATGTCTTTCATAAATTCAACATTAGATGCTTGATCCTGTTTGTCCCACCACTTTATTCTTTCTTCTGCATTCTTTATGGCGTTTGTTTCTTCACGTACCGCAATAGCATTATATTTTCTTAACGCACTTTTTGTCTTTATTTTTTCCGGAACACCCTGTAACCAATTTATAAATCTCCCTTGAACCTTTGGGGTCTCTGGCGGTTTCTCTATGATCGGTTCAACTTTTGGTGCTTCAGCCTTTACTTCTTTTACCGGTTCCGGGAAGTTTTTGCTTAAATACTGTTCCATGCGGTTAAATTGATCTTCGGGTTTTAAATTCTGAATACGCTTACCGAAATTCACCAGTTTAGCCGCATCTTCCTGTGCCGGTTTTTTCTCTCTTAAAAATACTTTAATAAAATCCTGTGCCTTAAAATCATCTTTCGTTCCGGCAATAGCAGTAAACAATTCTTTAGAGTCTTTAGCATCTTTAATTATTTTCGCTACTGGTTCGAATATCCTGTCTATTGCCTCTCTTGTTCTTTTAACCGCTTCGTCTGCTGTCTTTGATGCAGTCGGTTCTTCAAATACTTCTATCTTTTTAGGCTTATATCCAGCCATTATTTTCTGTCGGTCACTCTTTAATCCCATCTCAAATGCTTTGGCAAATTCTTCTGCGGGAACAAACTTCTTCCCCGCCAAATCCTTATTCGCCTTAACCGCTTCTTCGAGTAACATCCCATGTTTTTCGGGATTAAAGAAATGAGTTGATCCCATAGCATCATTTACCATAACACCAACTTCTTTTGTATTTGGAATCTCCTGTAAGCCGACATACTTAACAACATCTTTGCCGGATTTCTTTATATCTTCTTCCGTCCCACCGACAATAGTAGAATAGATTTTGCCTTGTTTTTTAAGTTTGGCAAGTT
Source organism: uncultured Melioribacter sp. (assembly GCA_964600175.1). GTDB lineage: Bacteria > Bacteroidota > Ignavibacteria > Ignavibacteriales > Melioribacteraceae > Pyranulibacter. Next base: position 1,060 of record CAZRIQ010000416.1, read on the forward strand.
GCTTCTGTGCTGATTTAAGTTCTTGATCTGTTAAAGCAGTTTCGATTACTCCCTTTTCTCGTAATGGTTGTTCGCCTTCTAATTGTCCGCCGAATCTTCTTTCGACCTTTTCTTCTGCGGTCAATTTCCAACCAGGTTTTTGTCCCTGACCACCTTCAAATACTCTCGGCGTGGATTCTGGCAAAGCCATACCGCTTCTACCCTCAACGCCGGCTTCACCAGCAACAAATCTTGGCTTAATTTCTCCCGTAGGTGCTTGCAGAAGTTTTATTTCTTCACCCGCCTCATTCAGCATATTGCGGGTTTTATAATCTTCCCATAGATATTTAAACTTTTTAAACAGCGCATCTGCACCTTCTTCTTTCGCAATCTCGGCAGCTCTCTCGGCACTTTTCGCTTGTAATATTCTAACAAGCCCACCACCACCAGCGAACACCGCATCTAAAGCAGCAAAGATAGCACCGGATTCTAACGCTTTTTCTGGATCACCAAATTGTTTTTCATAAGTACTACCAGCCATATAACCCTTTAGGGCGGACTCACCAATCTTCGCAAGTAATGGAGCCTGCTTACCCAAACTCGCCACTGACATTGCTCTGTGCATAGGTGCTAATACAACACCGAATTTAAGGAACTCCCCGATAGTCGATGCGGTGGGTTGCTCTTTTTGTAGCTGCGTTTTTCTCGCTTCGTTTATTCTCTGTATCTGTTGGGCACGTTCTAAAGGATTTAAGTCTGCCAATTTACTTTCATCAATGCCTATTCCTGTTTGTGGGACACCGAGAAGCTCTGCCACTGGTCTTACGGCGGCTTCCAAAGGATCACCAACTTGTTTCTGAACTGAACTTTCTCCACCGAGTTTATAGTATTCTTCCCTGAATTGTTCCGGTGTAATTTTTGGCTGCAATACGGATTGTGTCGGCGTGGCATCTCTCTGTTGTTCTACACCAATCCCAGCACGTTTAGACAGTTCCTTAATCGCCATGCGCTGATTCTCGTTGAACTGCGTAGAATCCGCCTGGAATCTTTTATTAAGTTCTGTTATAGCCAATATTTGTTGTTGACTTAATTCATTCATTTAAGCATCTTAAATAATTCTTCGTTTGACATTTGAGTCGGATCGACTTCCGCCGCTTTCTGTTCTGGGAAATATTTCTGTTTTAGTTTGTCATACTGTTCTTGAGAAGGCACTTTACCGCCACGCAATCGTACTAACTCGTTATATTCTTTTAGTAAATTATACCATTTCTTTTTTTCTTCCACCAATTCTTTCAAATGTGCTTCTTCTTCCGGCCTGATTCTCTGATGTGGTTTGCTAATTTCCCGCCGTCTTATCGCTTCTATTTCTTGCTGAATGTTATTTATCGGATCAACAATGCCTTTCTTCTGCGTTAAATAAAGCTGTGTTTCTGTTACTTCGTTTGTATCTTTATATTGTCTTTCGGGAGGCTCTAATCCAGCTCGTTTAAATGCCTCGTTTTTTACTTGTGCCGGAAGATTTTTAAAGACGTTTTCGTATTCATTCACTTTTTGTGTTACCATTCTCAACTTATCTTCTGGCGTAATATTATAAGTAGTCTCACCAATAGGTTCCATTCCAACTTTCTCAAATCCGCTTCTCGGCCCACCCTCGTAAACAGGTGCTTGCGTTGTAACACTTCTCT
>CAZRIQ010000417.1:0-2687 GCA_964600175.1 uncultured Melioribacter sp.
ATTGGAAAACTATGATCTGTTGTTTTCTCCGCATAGATCGTTTCGAACTTCCTTAATAGTATGGTTTTCCGCCATTAAAAATTCTTACGGATTCGATACGGCAGCACTGAGTTTCGTGTATAAAAACAAGATTCATTATAGAAAAGACTATCACGAAGTTAGAAGAAACTTGAGTTTAATAAGTAACGATGATAACGAATGGAAACTATTGCCGGAGGTTTTTTCTGATGAAGCAATCAAACAAAAAGTTGAAAGCATTTTAAGTAAATCAAAAGGCAAGGCACTTGCTTGTATTGCACCCGGCTCTGTTTGGAATACGAAAGTTTATCCAATTGAATATTATAGGGATATTATAAATTTTTTTCTGGATAAGAATTTTAATGTGTTTCTAATTGGCGGAGAAGCAGACAAACAATTGTGCGAAAATTTAAGTAAAGAATTTCCGGGAAAAGTCTATTCAGTAGCAGGACTGCTAAATCCCATCGAAACTGTAGAATTGTTAAAAAATTCACAAATTTTGATATGTAACGACAGCGCGCCAACTCACATGGGTGTTGCAGCAGATATTCCTGTTTTAACAATTTACTGTTCTACGGTTAAAGATTTTGGATTTTATCCCTATAATGAAGGGAGTTTCTGGCTTAGTTACAATGACTTGAAATGCAAGCCATGCGGAATTCACGGAAGGAAGAAGTGTCCAATAAAAACCTTCGACTGCGGCTATAAACTTAATCCCCAGATCGTTATACGTAAAATTGCCGAAATGCTTGACCTATAAGAATTTCTTTATTCAAATAATTATATTTGGTCGGAATTTAATTACTATCTGGTAAGTCATTGGTTTTTGAATTATGGGCATCTTTAAGTTAAGCGAATTAAAAAAGGCTACGATTTATATTACTCCAAACTTTCCTTCTCTTACGACCAGGCGATACAAAATAGATCTTTTACGACTATTCCTTTATATGTTTTTTTATACTCTTGCTGTTGCAATAATAGTGATGCTGGTTTTTGTTTTTACACCGGTGAAAAACATTATATTTCTTTTTGACAACGGTGAACTTAATGCACAGAAAACCCAGGTTGTAGATTTGGAAAAGCAAGTATCTTTTCTTACAGAACAATTGGAATCTATTTCTTCTACGAATCAAAGATTAAAGTATGCTATTATGCTTGCTAAATCCGATTCGCTTGACTCAACATCTGCCGTGTATGATTCTCTCAGGACTTTTAGAAATCAAAAATTGAAAATAGGCGGAGATATTTATTCTGCTTTTATAAATTTATTCAGTAAATCTGGGCAGGAAAAAGATAATAGTAAACGGGAGATGTTCTTCGCCCCGTCTTCCGGGGTAATACTGCAGGGATTTGACCCTTCACGCGGTCACTTCGGTATCGACTACGGATTGAAAACCGGATCACCTGTTTACGCTTCGCAAGGAGGATTGGTAATCTTTGCAGATTACTTAATAGACAGTGGTTATGTAATGATGATCCAGCATGATTCGAATTGCATTTCCGTTTATAAACATTGTTCCGTGTTAATGAAAAAAGCAAGAGAATATGTGAATCAAGGGGAACTAATTGCATTGAGCGGGAATTCCGGCAGCAATACAACGGGACCTCACCTGCACTTTGAAATTTGGCAAGACGGTAGACCTATAGATCCGTTAAAAGTTTTAATAAAATAAGGAGTGTTAAATGGCGCAAAAATTTGAAACCGGCTCACCTGAAGATGTAAGCATTTTAAGTCATGGTGTTAAAATCGAAGGTAATTTATCTAGTGAAGGAAACGTAAGAATAGACGGAATAATAACCGGCAATGTTACGGTAAACGGAAATTTAACTGTGGGAGATGGTTCCGAAATTAAAGGTGAAATTAAAGCAAAAAATATTACTGTAAGTGGTAAAATTGAAGGTACCGTTAGTGCTCTTGATAAGCTAAAGCTCGAGTCAAAATCCTTTTTAAAAGGTGATATAGTTTCCCGTGTGCTTATTGTTGAAGAGGGTGCTTTTTTTGACGGCAACAGCAAAATGAACAATGGAGTCAATAGGGATTTATCCGAAGAAGAATAATGGATGATAAAAAGTCCGTTGAGAAGTTAGCAGATACGTACAAACAGTTAGGTCCTTATTTAGGTCTGGGAACACAGCTTGCCGCTACAATTATTCTGATGTTTTTTCTCGGATGGTGGCTCGATAAAAAACTTGATACCGAACCGATATTAGTCATTGTATTTTCTTTTATCGGGGGTTTCGCCGGAATATATAATTTTATTAGAACGGTCTTGAAACTAAACGAAAAAAATAAAATTGAGAAGTGAGTTAAAGTATCCGACTATTTTTATTACCTCTCTATTAATTGGTGTTTTTGTCCTTTCTGTTTTCGATATTATAAATTCAAGTATATTTAAAGCAGTACTACTTGCACTTTTATATAATGTAATCAATTTTATGAGCGCTGTCTTTTTGGGAAAATACGCTCTCAGAAAAAGCAATAAAATTTTCCTATTAAGCAATCTTGGCGGTATGATAATACGGATTTTTGTTATGCTTGTTGCTATAATCATAACAATAAAATTCTTGAATATTGACAAATATGCGTTTATATTTGTTTTCTTCATATTGTATATATGTTTCTTAATTTTTGAAGTTTTTCCTGCATGGTCCCAATAAGTTTTATGATT
>CAZRIQ010000418.1:0-2684 GCA_964600175.1 uncultured Melioribacter sp.
CCTAATAAATTGAAAATTTATGTAACAGAAAGGATTTGTTTACTACGACTGGGAAAGATTATAAAGCGAAATTTTGTTATAAAGCGTTGTTTTGGTAATACCTAAAACTTTACTGGCTTGATTTTTATTCCACTCTACCTGGTCCAATACAAATTGAATATGCTCTTTTTCTGCTTCGGCAAGCGTTTTAAGTGTCCTGGGTTCACTTTTTTTATTATAATAATTAACAAAATTGAAATTTTCTTTTTCTAGAATATTCCCTTTAGCTAATAATACTGCATTCATTAACGTATTTTCCAATTCTCTTACATTGCCAACCCATTCCTGACTTTTTAGCATTTCCATTACATCATATGGAATAATATTAACACTTTTGTGTAATTCACGATTGATTTTTTTAAGAAAATGGATAACCAATTTTGGAATTTCTTCTTTTCTTTCCCGAAGAGGCGGTACATAAATAGTAAAAATATTCAGCCTATAAAAAAGATCTTCTCTAAACCCGCCTTTTTCAACAAGTTCCAAGAGATTTTTATTTGTTGCAGTTACAATTCTTGCCTGCATCGGAATGGTGTTTTCCCCTCCGACACGCTCAAATTCCTTTTCCTGTATTACTCTTAAAAGTTTAACCTGTAATTGAGGCGATATTTCCGAAATTTCATCCAAAAAGATTGTACCTTTTCCCGCTAATTCAAATTTCCCTTTTTTGTTTCGAGTAGCGCCGGTAAAAGCCCCCATAACATGACCGAAAAGTTCACTTTCCAATAAGGTTTCCGTCAAAGCAGTACAATTAACAGCAATAAAAGGTTCATTTTTAGTTATACCTTCATAGTGGATCATCCTCGTTATTAATTCTTTGCCTGTTCCGCTTTCCCCTTGTATTAAAACGTTTACTCTTGTTGCCGAAACTTTTCCAATCTTTTTAAATATTTCCTTCATCTCATCGCTTTCACCTATCATATGATGTTTAAATTTGTACTCTTCTTCGTTTTCCGAGAGGGCAATTATCATCCTATCGTTATTTTTTTTGCTTTCCAGGGTTTTCTTTACAACAAATTTGATTCGTTTCAATTCATATGATTTATCAAAATAGTCATATGCCCCCATTTGCATTGCTTTGATAATAGAATCGGTTTCATCGAAAGCAGTGATTATAACTCCCCACAATACCGGTATACCGAAAAGCAAATAGAGCCCGACTGCCGAACCAATAACCTCGGCTAAATCCGTAGCAGCAATTGCAACTTCAGTTATGATCCACAAAATGTAATTAACCGGCTTTGAATAATGATCCCTGCACGCCTGAGCTAAATCGCGCCCTTGAACGATTCCGAGACGGGCAGAAAGAGATTGGAAAAGAATCGCCATAAGATTCGCAAGCAGGATAATCCAAATCAATTTATATCCGAACTGTGCACCGCCGGCTAAATCTGTAGCCCAGTTACCGGGATCCATATATCCGACGGAAACCATAAATGCCGGACCGGTAAAAAAGAAAAGCCGTTTCCAAAAATTGGATGTGTGGTTCACTTCTACTGAAGAATGAACTTCGGACAATGACTTATCTCTGACTGCTTCTTGGCTTTTGGTTGTCATTTTATTTTTTCAGTTCTACAAAAATGTTGGCTGTAATTTTACTGCTGATATTGGTTTCTTTTCCGTCGACACGAACAAGCATCGAATGATCAAAGTCAAACACGTCTACAGCAAAAATTTCTTTTTTAAGTTGAATCCCGATTTGCGATATGTAATTCAAAAAATCATTATTGAAATCATTAACGCGAACTACCGTCCCGGTTTCCCCTTTTTTTAATTTTGAAAGAGGAATATTTTTTTTCTGTTTGGGAATTGTTCCGTCTTTACCCGGAATCGGATCGCCGTGCGGATCGAATTCGGGAAAGTCGAGCATTTCTTCCATCCTGTTAATCAACTCATCAGATGCCGAATGCTCAAGCCGATGCGCTTCATCATGAACTTTATCCCACGGCATCCCTACAATTTGATTTAAGAAGACCTCCCAAATTCGGTGTCTCCTAACCATGTTTCTTGCCAGCTCTTTTCCCTTTGATGAGAGTTCTATACTCTTGTACCTCTCATAAATTATGTCGCCATCTTTCGCAAGTTTTCTCAACATATCTGTTACCGCAGCGTTTGACACATCGAGTTTCTCAGCAATTACATTTGCCTTTATCTGACCTTTCTCGTCACAATGCTTATAAATAATGCTCAAGTAGTCTTCTTTTGATATGTTCTGCATGATTTAAGTAATTTTTAGATAAAATTTAAGTAAACTTAAAAATATAATCAAGCTCACGTAATATTTTTCTTTTTTTTATTATTTTCATCAAAAATTCGTAAGATAAACAATGTATGCGGTTAATTGACTATGAAAAAGGGTTATTATTTCCATAATTTTGTACCCACAAGAAAGGAGATATTATGAGTAAAATTTCTGTCGAAGCATTATTGAATTCACTCAGAAAAGTTGAAGACCCCGATTTAAGAAAAGATATTGTTACACTGAACATGGTTAAAAACGTAAAAATCGATGATGCCAAAGTTTCATTTACTGTTGAATTGACTACACCGGCGTGCCCGTTAAAAGATAAAATAAAAGAAGACTGTGTAGCCGCCGTCAAAAAAGATTTCCCGGATGTGAAAGATGTTAACGTTGAAATGACTTC